>NZ_JBFUES010000071.1:0-14344 GCF_056403875.1 Bradyrhizobium sp. P2_E8 | reverse complement strand
GGGCTCCATGGTGCCGGCGATGCCGACCAGCAACAATGGTGAGCACCTCATGGGCCTGCCGCTGCGCGAAGCGCGCGAAGTGTTCGAGCGCGACGATGTGATTGCACAGATCAGCCGTTTTTCAGGAAATAGTTCTCGTACGGCCGAGTTCGTTGGCATGGAACGCTCGGCGCTGCACCGGAAGCTGAAGGCGCTCGGCGTCGGCTGACGCCGAGACGTTGCGTTTGCGCCTCGGGGATAAGCGAGGAAAATCATCGATTTCCGTAGTTTTTCGGGGCAATACGGCGTGGCCTGCCGCGCGAAGCGGCTTGCCTAATAACCCGACCTGTCCTCTAATCGAACCGCTGTTCCTCCGAGGGGGATCTCATGAGGAACGGCAACCRGACGAGGCCCCGAATTTCACCAAGAGGGCCGCAACCGGCGCAATAAAAAGAAACTCAAAGCGAGAAAAAAACAATGGCGGCAGACCGCGCACAAAACCTACAGGACACCTTCCTTAATCACGTTCGCAAAACCAAGACGCCACTGACGATCTTTCTGGTCAACGGAGTGAAGCTCCAGGGCATCGTGACCTGGTTCGACAATTTCTGTTTGCTGCTTCGGCGCGATGGACATTCGCAGCTTGTCTACAAGCATGCGATCTCGACCATCATGCCGGGCGCTCCGATCCAGCTGTTCGAAGGCGGCGAGGATCAGCCGGCTTGAGAGTGATCTGATTGGAACCCCGGAATTTCGACGGGGATGCCGACCGTCCGCGGTCGGCTGGGGCTAAGCAAACGGGGCGGGTGCTTGTCGTCGGCCCCTACTTGCGTGTGCGCGCGGGCGGTGCCGACGCGCAATCGGAAAGTCATGTCGTGCGAGACGCCGAGGCCCGGCTCGACGAAGCCGCCGGCCTCGCGCGCGCGATCGATCTCGTCATCGCCGACGCCATCATCGCGCCGATCAGCCAGATCCGTCCCGCCACCTATATCGGCAAGGGCAAGGTCGAGGAGATCGCCGCGCTGGCCAAGAGCCTCGACGTCGAACTCGTGGTGATGGATTGCGCGCTGGCGCCGATCCAGCAGCGCAACCTCGAGAAGGAGCTGCACGCCAAGGTGCTCGACCGCACCGGCCTGATCCTCGAAATCTTCGGCCGCCGCGCCAAGACCAAGGAGGGCTCGCTCCAGGTCGAGCTTGCGCATCTCAACTATCAGCGTTCTCGCCTCGTGCGATCCTGGACCCATCTGGAACGCCAGCGCGGCGGTTTCGGCTTCATGGGCGGTCCCGGCGAGACGCAGATCGAGGCCGACCGCCGCCTGATCCAGGAGCGCATCTCCAAGCTCGAGAGCGAGCTGAAGAAGGTGCAGGCGACGCGGCGCCTGCATCGCGCCGGACGCCAGCGCGTGCCGTATCGCGTCGTCGCTTTGGTCGGCTACACCAATGCCGGCAAGTCGACGCTGTTCAACCGCCTGACGCGCGCCGACGTGCAGGCGGCCGACATGCTGTTTGCCACGCTCGATCCGACCCTGCGCGCGCTCACCCTGCCGCATGGCGGCAAGGCGATGCTGTCCGACACCGTCGGCTTCATCTCCAATCTGCCGACGCAGCTCGTCGCGGCCTTCCGCGCCACGCTGGAGGAGGTGCTGGAGGCCGACGTCATCCTGCATGTCCGCGACATCTCGCATGAGGACGCCGAGGCGCAGCAGAGCGACGTCGACGCCGTGCTGCGCCAGCTCGGCATCAACCCCGACGATTCCGGCCGCATCATCGAGGTCTGGAACAAGATCGATCGTTACGACGCCGAGCAGCGTGAAGAGCTTTTGAACATCGCCGCGCGCAGGCCGGAGGATCATCCGGCGATGCTGGTCTCGGCCGTGTCAGGCGAGGGGGTCGACGCACTGCTCGCCGCGATCGAGGAACGGCTTGCGGCCAAACGCACGACGCTCGATCTCTCCATCGACGCCGCCGACGGCGCCGGCATCAGCTGGCTGCATCGCAATTCCGAGGTGCTGACGAAAGAGCTGCACGACGGCCGTTTCGACATGACGGTGCGCGTGGACGAGACCAAGCGCGATATCGTGGTGAACCGGTTCGACGCGGTGCCGCATCACGCGGCGTAATCAGTTGGACAGGTCGAGGCGCATGAACTGGTTGTGTGGGCTCGCCTGATAGTCGGCGAACGGCTGGCAGGGTACGAAGCCGACACTGCGGTAGAGCGAGATCGCGGGGGCGTGCAGCGGCGCAGTGCCGGTCTCCAGGCTGAGACGCGCATATCCTCGCTTGCGGCCTTCGACAATGATGTGGTCCAGAATGGCTCGCCCGACCCCGGTCCGCCGCGCAGTGGACGCGGCGCGCATCGACTTCACTTCGCCATGCGTGTCATCGAGTTGCTTGAGGGCGCCGAAGCCGGCCAACGCACCATTGTGCCAGGCGGTCCAGAACGTCACGGATGCGGCCGAAAGACCGCTCGCGTCCAGCGCCTGCGCGTGCTCGCCCATGACGCTGCGGAGCTCTTCCAGATGATGCGCCAGCAAGTCGGCGACATATGGCGCCGTCGGATCGTCTTGCCTGATGTCCACGTCGTCCCCTTGTGTCAGGTGGCGGTCTTGGCCGCATTCCACAGCGCGTCCATCTCCGCGAGCGACGCCTGTTCCAACGTCCGTCCCTGCGCGTCGAGCGCACGTTCGATGAACGCAAACCGCCGCTCGAATTTGGCGTTCGTCGCGCGGAGCGCGGCTTCCGGATCGGCATCGACATGGCGCGCGAGGTTGACGAGTGCGAACATCAGGTCGCCGGTCTCTTCCGCAAGCTCCTCCTTGTCGTTGCGGTCGAGAGCCGCTTCAATCTCGTCGGCTTCCTCGCGGATTTTTGCCAGCACCGCGCGCGGGTCGTTCCAGTCGAAGCCGACGGTCGAGGCCTTGCGCTGCAGCTCCATGGCGCGGGTCAGCGCCGGCTGGCCGGCCTTCACGCCCGTGAGCAGGGACTTGTGCGACGGTGTTGCTTCCGGCGGCCGGCGCGCAGCCCGCTCGGCTTTCTCCTCCGCCTTGATGCGGTCCCAGACTTCCTTGACGTGGGAGGAGGCGAGATTGCCGTCCTTGTCGGCGAAGACATGGGGATGACGCCGGATCATCTTGCGGGTGATGGCCTCGACGACGTCGCCGAAGGCGAACGCGTTCCTTTCCTCCGCCATCTGGGCGTGGAACACGACCTGGAGCAGGAGGTCGCCGAGCTCTTCGCGCAAATCATCGAGATCGCCGCGGCTGATGGCCTCGACCACCTCATAGGCCTCCTCGATCGTGTAGGGCGCGATGGTCGCAAAATCCTGCTCGAGGTCCCAGGGGCAGCCGGTCACCGGCGTGCGCAGCGCCGCCATGATCTCGATCAGGCGGGAAATGTCGCGGGAAGGGGTCATTGAGGGCCATTCTCCTGGGTCCAAAACCTTATGCCAAAAGCGGCCCGCCGATCCCAGCGCAAGGAGGCGGAACAGGCCGATTTCCACCGATTGGCGGGTAGGTCACACAGTGCTAAAGCGCGGGGCCATGAGTGACGCATTCTCATCCRAAACCGCGCTGGTGCTGTTCTCCGGCGGCCAGGATTCCACCACCTGCCTCGCCTGGGCGCTGAGCCGCTTCGCCCGCGTGGAGACGCTGGGGTTCGAGTACGGCCAGCGCCACGCCATCGAGCTCGCCTGCCGCGACCGCCTGCTCGACGGCATCAAGGGCCTTCGCACGGATTGGGCCGCAAAGCTCGGCGAGAGCCACACGCTGTCGATCCCGACCTTGGCCGCAATCTCGGACACGGCGCTGACCCGCGACGTCGCGATCGCGATGGGCGCCGATGGGCTGCCGAACACGTTCGTACCCGGCCGCAATCTGGTGTTCCTGACCTTTGCCGCGGCGCTGGCCTACCGGCGCGGCATCACCCACATCGTCGGCGGCATGTGCGAGACCGACTATTCCGGCTATCCCGACTGCCGTGACGACACCATCCGCGCCATGCAGGCCGCGCTCTCCCTCGGCATGGCGCGGCCCTTCGAGCTGCATACGCCGCTGATGTGGATCGACAAGGCCGCGACCTGGCAGCTCGCGCATGACCTCGGCGGCGACGACCTCATCGATCTCATCCGCGAGCAGTCGCACACCTGCTATCTCGGCGAACGCGGCGCGCAGCATGAATGGGGATACGGGTGCGGCGAGTGCCCGGCGTGCAGCCTGCGGGCGAAGGGGTGGCGGGAGTATGCGGCGGGACGCTGACGCTACACGGTCAGTGTCATCGCCCGCGCAGGCGGGCGATCCAGTATTCCAGAGACCGTGCTTGAGCCGAGAGGCCGCGGCGTACTGGATTCCCCGCCTTCGCGGGGAATGACAGCGTAGGGCTAGGCACGAGCGTGCCAATTACCGAGCTAGCCAAAATCCTCCGGCTTCAGCTCAATCGGCTTGCCGTGCGGTGTCCTGTCCGCCGCGTGGTCCCAGGCGTCGCGGTAGCGGTGCAGCGTTTCCAACGACGCGACGCCCTTGCGCGCAACCAATCCTTCCAGTGTGGCGAGCCAGTGCAAATAGTAGGTTTCGCCCGTATCGGGGTCGCCGGCGGCCTGCGCGCGCTTGATCTCGGAGGCCAAGGCTGCGGCCCATTCGGGCCAGGTGAAGACGCCGCGCTCGTGCAGGCTCAAGGCCATCGCGAACGCATGAGCCTCCCAGGGCGCGCGGAACACCGGGCCGTCGTCATCGCGCGGAATGCTCGGGMTCGCCGCGGTCGCGGCGGCAGCAAGCGTGCTGCTCATCACGCCGGGTCCAGATACGGCTCGAACGCGTCGATCGAGACCTTCGAGGTCGGGTCGCCGTCCGCGCCCCAGAGATCGCTGCCCTCGAACACGACCGTGTAGAGCCATTGCGGATTTTCGCCGAACTCCATCGCCGCCGAGTCCGGAAACACGTGGCAGCCATGGTTCAGCTCGACCACGCCGACATGGCCGCGGACATAGCGCGGCAGCCGCGTGTGCGTCGCCGGATGGATGTTCTTCGCCCGCACGCGATCGCCGATGTTGAATTTCGCTGGCGCCGGAGCAGGGCGGGCGAACTTGCCGCGCACCATCACGCGCTCGACGTTGGCGAGATCGAACTTGCCATGCTTGAGCGCCTTCGCAGGCTGCATCGCGTGGCCGGCGGCGACCTCCTCGCGGGTGAGGTAGCCCTTCTCGATCAGCATCTCCTCAAGCCCGAGAAACCATTTCTTGTAGTAGGAGCTTGACAGGTACACATCCGGCGGCAGCGTCTCGCGATAGAAGCGCGAGGTGTCGATGTTGAAGGCGCCGGCCGCGCCCATCGCGCGCACCATGGCGAGGACACGCGATTCCCAATCCGCATGAAACATTGGCTCGTTGGGTTCGGGCTCGACCTTGCCGAACCCGTCCATGCCACCCATGTCGTGCACGCCGTTCACGACGGCGCTCCGGGCGTCTTGGGAAAGCCGGTGCCGATCATGGAGTCGCGCGTGACGAGCTCCGCGAGCTGCTCCTCGCTCCAGCCCTCCGTGCCCTCGGGGCGCATCGGAAGCACCAGGAAGCGCGTCTCGGCGGTGGAATCCCAAACGCGAACTTCGATATCCCTGGGCAGCGCGACGCCGAAATCGGCGAGCACGCCGCGTGGGTCCTTCACGGCGCGCGAGCGGTAGGGCGCGGCCTTGTACCAGACCGGCGGCAGCCCCAGCATTTCCCAAGGGTAGCAGGAGCACAGCGTGCACACGACCATGTTGTGCCGCTGCGGCGTGTTCTCGACCACGACGAGATGGTCGCCGACGCGGCTGACATGGCCGAGCGTGCCGATCGCCTTGCTGCCGTCCTCGAGCAGCGCCTGCCTGAAGGCCGGATCGGTCCAGGCCTTGGCGACGACGCGCGCGCCGTTGTGCGGACCGATCCTGGTCTCGTAGGCCTGGATGATGGCATCGAGCGCGGCCGGCTCGACATAGCCTTTTTCGGTCAAAATGGTCTCGAGTGCGCGCACGCGCAGCTCGGTCTCGGACAGCTCGGAATGGTCGTGATCGTGGTGGTGATGGTCGCTCATGGACGGAAGATAGTCCCAGAATCCGGGCGTTGTCGAGGCGAAGACTCTGCTAACATCGCGCCATGGGCTTGGCTGCACGAGCTGGAATAACCGCCGCAATCGCGGCTCTTGTCGCACTCGCGGCGCAGGATGCGCGCGCCGCGAATGGCGCCTATGCGGTGGATGCCGCCGACATCTCGGAGGTCGGCTCCTGCAAGGTCGAAAGCTGGATGTCGACTGCTTCCAACACCGATGTCTCGGCGGTCGCCAATCCCTCCTGTGTCATCGATCCGTTCAGGCCGATCGAGCTGAGCATGCAGACCATCCGGGCCCGCAGCGATGGCGACTGGAGCACCACGGTGGCTCCGAAAGCCAAGACGAATTTCATCCCGACCGGCGTCGGCCGGTGGGGCTTGTCGGCCTATGGCGGGGGATCATTCGATGCCGCGACCGGCGAGGCGCTATCCGCCTTCGCGGTCATCCCCGCAACCTTCCGCCTGTCCGAAACCATGCGCATCAACGTCAACGGCGGCTGGCTCTGGGATCGCACCGTGGATCGCCACTACCTGACCTATGGCATCGGCTTCGACTGGAAGTTTACCGACACCTTGCAATGGACGATCGAGGCCTTTGGCCAGGCCGGCGCATCCGAGATCGCAAGCGTCGTGCAGCCGCGCTTCCAGACCGGCGTGCGCTACCGGCCGAACGAGATCTTCTCCGTCGACGTGATCTACGGCCGCAACATCACCGGCGAAAACGCCAACTGGATCACCATCGGCACCACCATTCGGTTTCCGGTCCGCGGCGGCGAGCCGGAGCATCGGCGCACCGGGCATTTGTGACACCAGGGAAAAACAAGCAGCGGGCGGCAGAACCCGCGTCAAGCCATTGATCGCGCCGCGGACAGTCCGTATACGCCGCGCAGGGACAAAAGCGGCCCGGCCAACGGGCGGCACGACGCAACGACAATCGAGGGGGAGGACCCATGGCCGCTAGCTCGCAGGCGCCTGAGGCGAAAGGGTTTCGCTGGAAGCTGGTCGCACCGCTCGTGGTGTGGCTGGCGATCTATCTGTGGCCGGTGCCCGCAGGCCTCAACGTCAATCAGTGGCACTATTTTGCCGTGTTCGCGGCCGTCATCACCGGGCTCATCCTGGAATCGATGCCGGTCGGAGCGGTCGGCCTGATCGGGCTGACGGTCGCCGGCGTCGGCGGCTATATCGATCCCGATCCGACCAAGTCGCTGCGCTGGATGCTTGCGGGCTTTGCCGAGAGCACGGTGTGGCTGATCGTCGGCGCCTTCGTGTTCTCGATCGGCTATCGCAAGAGCCAGCTGGGCCGGCGCATCGCGCTGGTGCTGGTGCAAAAGCTCGGCCGCAACACGCTCGGCCTCGGCTATGCGGTCGCGATGTCGGACTTTCTGCTCGCGCCGGCAACGCCCTCCAACACCGCGCGCAGCGGTGGCATCGTCTATCCCATCATCAGCAACATCCCGCGCATCTACGGCTCCGAGCCGGGACCGACCGCCGGCAGGATCGGCACCTATGTGATGTGGACCGCGTTCGCGGCGACCGCGGTCACCAGCTCGCTGTTCTTCACCGCGCTCGCGCCCAATGCAGCGGCGCTGGCGATCGCCAAGAAGACCGTCGGGGTCGAGGTAAGCTGGGGCCAGTGGTTCATCGGCTTTGCGCCGCTCGGCATCCTCCTGATGATCCTCGTCCCGCTGCTGAGCTACGTGATCTGCCGGCCCGAAGTGAAGCGCAGCCCCGAGATCTCCGAATGGGCGGCAAAGGAGCTCGCGGAGATGGGCCCGATGTCGCGCAACGAGTGGATCATGCTGGCGCTGATCGTGCTCGCGATGTTCCTGTGGATCGCCGGCTCCAGCCCGGACATCCACGTGCCGCTGCTCGGCTCGAATTTCGTCAACGCCACCACCGTCGTCTTCATCGTGATCTCCTTGATGCTGGTGACGGGCGTGATCGAGTTTGCCGACATCGTCAGCGAGAAGAGCGCATGGGAGGTGTTCTTCTATTTCACCTCGCTGCTGACGCTCGCCTCGGGCCTCAACGAGATCGGCTTCATCAAATGGTTCGCGAACGAATACGCAAAGCCGCTCGCCGGGCTGTCGCCGTCAACCGCGATGCTCCTGCTGGTCGCACTGTTCTTCTGGATCCACTATTTCTTCTCCAGCATCACCTCGCATGCCGCCGCGGTGCTGCCCGTCGTGCTCGCGGTCGGATCGGGCATCGCCGACCTGCCGGTCACGACGCTCGCCATGCTCTGCATGTATTCGCTCGGCCTGATGGGCGTGATCTCGCCTTACGCCACGGGGCCGGCGCCGATGTATTTCGGCAGCGGCTATATCGGGAAGGGCCAGTTCTGGGGCTTTGGGCTGATCTTCGGGCTGCTCTATTTCGCCGGCCTCCTGCTGATCGTGCTGCCCTGGTTGCAGTTTGGCAAGTAACCGGGACGAAGGCCGATCRCCCCCGGCAGATGAATTTTCTTCGCCGGGGAGGGATTTGGAAAACTTCGTCCAACTCCCCGCAAATATCTGACATTGCAAGAAAGACCCGTTCGGGTGATGGTGCGTGCTGCGGTGCAGCGCGTTCCACCCGGGCGCTCGGTCGCAGTTTCATCCCCCCGTCGCGCGATGCGACCTGGTTCCCGTGCGCCCCCGGGGCATGCGGGCAAGCGAACTATCGTACATGAAGGCCTCCGCCATGAACGCCCACCAATCGCTCGCGATCGGACAGAGGATCGAGACGCTCGATGCGATTTCACCTGCCGCGACCGAGCCGGACGCGATGGTCCGTTTCGAAGGCATTTCGAAGACCTATCCGGCCTATCGCGGCAAGCCTGGCGTCAACGCCCTGCAAGACATCGACTTCACGATCCCGCGCGGCTCCATCACCGGCGTGATCGGGCGCTCCGGCGCCGGCAAGTCGAGCCTGGTCCGGCTGATCAACGGGCTGGAGAAGCCGACCACGGGACGCGTGATCGTCGATAACAGGGATATCTCGGCGCTGGCGGGCCGCGAGTTGCGGCTGGCGCAGCGCTCGATCGGCATGATCTTCCAGCATTTCAACCTGCTGTCGTCGCGCACCGCGGCCGACAACATCGCGCTGCCGCTCGAGATCGCCGGCTGGGCCAAGTCCGACATCAAGGCCCGCGTCGCCGAGCTGCTCGCTCTCGTCGGCATCGCCGACAAGCACGACCGCTATCCGTCGGAGCTGTCCGGCGGCCAGAAGCAGCGCGTCGGCATTGCGCGGGCGCTGGCGACGCGGCCGAGCGTGCTGCTGTCGGACGAGGCGACGTCCGCGCTCGATCCGCAGACCACGCGCGCGATCCTCGATCTTCTCGCCAACATCAACCGTGAGCTCGGGGTGACCATCGTGCTGATCACCCACGAGATGTCCGTGGTGCGCCAGCTCGCCAGGGAGGTCGTGGTGCTCGACGCCGGCCACGTCGTCGAGAGCGGCCAGGTCGCCGACATCTTCACCCATCCCAAACATCCGATCACGCAGTCCTTCCTGGCCGAGGTGATCGGCGACAGCCTGCCGGTGTCGCTGGCGAGCCGGATCGTGCCGTCCCCGGCTGCCGGCGGGCAGGCCGTGATCCGCGTCCAGGTGCGCGGGGCAGGGGCCGGCGACACGCTGGTGGCGCGGCTCGCGCGCGAACTCGGCCTCGACGTTGGGCTGCTCGCGGCGCGGATCGACGAGATCGGCGGCCAGCATGTGGGCTCGCTCACCCTCGGTATCCCCCTCGGCATGTCCAGCAACGAAGACGCGGTGACGCGGACGCTCGCCTGGCTGTCTCAATATCAATTCCCGGCGGAGCGTCTCGGCTATGTCGCCTGAACTCATCAACCTGGTCATCCAGGCCACCTTCGAAAGCCTGTACATGGTCGGCATCGCGGCGCTGCTCGGCACCGCCTTCGGCCTGCCGCTCGGCGTGTTCCTGGCGACCAGCCGGAGAGGGGAGCTGTTCGCGGCCCCCGTCGTCAATCGGCTGCTCGGCATCGTCGTCAACGCGACGCGCTCCACGCCCTTCATCATCCTGGTCGTGGCCATCATCCCGTTCACGCGGCTCGTGGCCGGTACATCGATCGGCTCGACCGCGGCAATCGTGCCGCTGACCATCGCGTCGACGCCGTTCATCGCGCGTCTCGTCGAGGCTGCGATCCGCGAGGTCGATGACGGCCTGATCGAGACCGCGTCCTCGTTCGGGGCCTCGCCGATGCAGATCGTGCTCAAGGTGCTGATCCCCGAAGCATTGCCCGGCCTGTTGCTGGCGCTGACGCTCGCGGTGGTGAGCCTGCTCGGCTATTCCGCCATGGTCGGCGCCGTCGGCGGCGGGGGCCTGGGGGATCTCGGCATCCGCTACGGCTACCAGCGCTTCATGCCGGAGATTATGCTGGCGGTCGTCGTCGTGCTGATCGCACTGGTCCAGCTCGTCCAGAGCGCCGGCGACTATCTGGCCCGCCGGGTCAACCGCCGGCTGCGGCACCGCTGACATAAGCTTCTCCACATCGGAGACTTCAATGCGCTTTCTGGCAACCCTTGCGGCTGCAGCCTTGCTCGCGACCTCGGCCGAGGCCGAAACCATCCGCGTCGGCGTGACCGCCGGTCCCCATGCCGAGATCATGGACGTCGTGAAGAAGGTCGGCGCCGAGCGCGGCCTCGACATCAAGGTGGTCGAGTTCACCGACTACGTGATCCCGAACCAGGCGCTGGCGCTCAAGGACCTCGAGGCCAACTCCTTCCAGCACGAGCCTTACCTGAAGAACCAGATCGCCAAGACCGGCTGGAAGATCGTCAAGGTCGCCAACACGATCGGCTCGCCGCAGGGCGTCTATTCGCAGAAATACAAGAAGCTCGCAGACCTTCCCGAAGGCGCCCGCGTTGCCATCGCCAACGATCCTTCCAACGGCGCGCGCGGCCTGATGATCCTGGCGCTGCACGGCGTGATCAAGCTGAAGGACCCCAACAACGTCGCCTCGACCATTGCCGACATCACCGACAACTCGAAGAAGCTGCGCTTCGTCGAGCTCGACGCCGCCCAGCTTCCCCGCGCGCTCCAGGACGTCGACGTCGTCTCGATCAACAACAATTACGCGGTGCAGGCCGGCCTCAATCCGGCGACCGATGCGATCGGCGAAAAACCCGATGGCCCCTGGGTCAACATTCTCGCCGTCCGCGAGGAGGACAAGGACAAGCCCTGGGTGAAGCAGTTGGTCGAGGCCTATCACTCCGATCCCGTGAAGGCGTTTCTGGAGACGCGCTTCAAGGGCACCTATCTGCCGACTTGGTAAGGGCTCGGCCGGCAAGGTTCGAGACGCCCGCTTTGCCGGGCTCCTCACCATGAGGGTTTGATATCTCGCCGCGAAATGCGACCTCATCCTGAGGGCCCGCCGGAGGCGGGCGTCTCGAAGGATGGCCGCAAGCGACGTGCTCGCCACGGATCTCGTCACAGAGTAGAAGGCGAGGGCGTCAGGCCGCAAGCCTGGCGCGCCGCAAGGTCTCCGAGGGCAGCTCGGAGAAGTGGCGCTTGTAGTCGAGCGAGAACTGGCTGAAGTGCCAGAAGCCGTGCTGCACGGCGACGTCGTAGACTGAAGCCTCCGCGCAGCCGGCGCGTTTCAGGTCGCGTCGCACGCGGTTCAGCCGCATCGCGCGCCAATAGTGCATCGGGCTCGTGCCCACGACTTCCTGGAAGCAATAGCCGAGCTTGCGCGGGCTCGCGCCGACTGCCTTGCAGATCTCCAGCAGCGACAGCGAGCGATCGCCGCTGCCGTGCATCAGTTCGCGCGCGCGATCGACCGTGCGCTTGCGCGCCGTGGCGCTACGTCCGGGGTCGCTGGGCTGTGCCGTTGGCAGCATGTCCATGATCTCGACGAGGAGGGCGTCCTCCAGCGCTTGCCGGGCGTCGGGATCATCGAACCGTTCAGGAACGGTCGCGATGGTCTCGTGGATCGCGGCAAGATGCGCGCGCAGCCGCGCGACGGGCGCCTCCGCCATCTCGATGACCTGTAACTGGTGCCAGACGCTGCGCGGCAGCGCGATGTCGAGCCGGGCGGCAAGCTCCTCGATCAGGGCCGCGCTGGCGACGACGCCGCGCAGCTCGAACGCCTTCGGCGTGCACATGTCGACCTCGGCATCGATGCAGGCAATCACCTGGGCACCCGCAACGCTGGCGCCGTTGCAATTGACTTCGCCATCGCCGTGCCAGGGCAGGCCGATGCCAAAGCTGCCGGCGCCCAACTGGCCGTACTGGCGGACCTGTTGACTGGTGATCTCGCGGAACACTTCGAGCCGGGGCAAAGAGAGCTGCGTAAAGCTGCCCCGGAAGGCGCCGGCGCTGATCTGGTCGTAGCTCAGCCGCCAGCGGCCGAGCGTGGCGCAGTGCTCATCGACATCCGTGCTGCTGGCCTGAAACAGGCTGGTAGCCGAGTCCTGAATCGGAAGAATTGCGCTTAAGGCCATGACCGCACGTCGGAATTTGCCAGCTCGAAACCTGCAAGAGCTGCGCCAAGACTGGCACGCCTCGCGCCCGAGTCCAGCAAAATATTGCCGGATCTCGATAACGCCCGATGCGGCCTTCCGTGCAGTCTTCTCCCTTACCGTTCCGACATCGCAGTCGGGATCGCCTTGCGGAGGATCGAAATGCGACCGACCGAGATCATGCGCGGCAGCCCGCCCGCGCCCGAGGCCCAGGTGACGTGCGCCAACTGGCGCAGCTTTCCCGCGATCCGCTGGGGTTTCACCCACACCCGCGAGGTGCTGCCGACCGCGGAGGTCCGCCGCTCGGCGCATTCGACGCCGATACGAAGCGCACCTCGCGAGCTGTCAAAGCTCGGCTTCACCGCGCCCGATGGCAAGCCGACCACGATCGAGGCCACGCTGCGCGAGACCTTTGGCGACGCGCTCCTCGTCATGTACCGGGGCACGCTGATCCACGAATGGTACGGCGACGGCATGAGCGCGACCACGCCGCATCTGATCTGCTCGATCAGCAAGTCGATCGCGGGCACGCTCGGCGGCGTGCTGGCCGCGCGCGGGCTGCTCGATTCCGAGGCGAGGGTGGTGCGCTACGTGCCGGAGCTTGAGACGTCCGTCTACGGCAGCTGCACCGTCCGCAACGTGCTCGACATGGCCGTCGCCATCAAGTTCGAAGAGGATTACGAGGACCCCGCCGGCGACGTCGCGCGCTATCGCTTCTCCTCGGGCTGGGACGTGCCACCGCCCGGCCTCGAGCCCGGCCATCAGCGCGCCTATCTTACCACCCTGCGCGGCACCGGCAAGCCGCACGGCAAGGTGTTCCACTACGTCTCGACCAACACCGAGGTGCTCGGCTGGGTCTATGAGCGCGCCTGCGGCATGCCTTATCCGCGCATCCTCTCCGAATATCTCTGGCAGCCAATGGGCGCCGAGGAGGATGGCTCCATGACACTCGACAGCCACGGCATGGGCCGCATCGCCGGTGGGCTCTCGGTCACCGCGCGCGACCTGCTGCGCTTCGGCGAGATGATCCGCTGCCGCGGCGTGGTCGAGGGACGGCAGGTGGTGCCGGGCTGGTGGATCGACGACATCCACGAGAACGGCGATCACCAGGCCTGGACCGACGGCGACCTCGCCGACATCTTCCCTGGCGCCCGCTACCGCAGCAAATGGTACACGATCGATCCCTCGCGGAACGATCTTGCGGGCATCGGAATCCACGGCCAGTGGCTCTATATCGATGCGGCAACCGACACCGTCATCGTCAAGCTCGCGACCCAGCCGAAGGCGATGGACGTGCCGCTCGATCATCGCTGGCTCGCCGCCTTCCGCGCCATCACCGCGCATCTTGCCCCGCGCTGATATCAGGACATCACGATGCTCGATACCGTCAAAGCCAAATCACAGACCGTTGCGCCACATGCGCTCGATCCGCTGACGGCTGAAGAGATCACCGCGGCCTGCACGCTCGTGCGTGCGGCGGCCGCCTCGCCGGAGCACTGCCGCTTCCCGACGGTGCGGCTGGAAGAGCCGACCAAACAGGAGCTGGCCGCAGGCGGGGTAGGGCGTCGCGCCTTCGCGCTGACGCTGGACGTGACCACGGGCGAGGCGATCGAGCACATCGTCGATCTCGGCCGCAACGAGATCATTGCGCGCAAGGTCATTCCGAACCGTGAGGCGCCCTATGGGCAGCCGCCGGTGATGCTGGAAGAGTTCTTCAAGTGCGAGGCCGTGGTGAAAGCCGATCCCGGCTGGCGTGCGGCGATGCTTCGGCGCGGGCTGACCGACAAGGACATCGAGCTGGTCCAGGTCGACCCGTTCTCCTCTGGCTTCTTC
>NZ_JBFUES010000070.1:0-14581 GCF_056403875.1 Bradyrhizobium sp. P2_E8 | reverse complement strand
ACTGTTGGCTATCCCGGCCGGGACCAGCGCGAGCTCAGCGATGGCGATTTCGTCTTTCTTGCCGCCCCGCCTGTCTGGAGCTTGCAGACCGGTGCTGATGTCGCGCCGGTGGACTTTACGAGGCCGAACACGCCGACCGACTTCCACGCTCACCAGGTCGGCACGAACGATGCTGGCCCCCTGCTCCGGTTGCTCGGCGGTCACTTCCGCTTCGACGACACCAACATCGCGCTCGGCCGCCGCGTGCTGCCCGACATCGTTGCCATCAACGCCGCGGATCCCGCTGCCGCGCGATTGCAAGGCGTGCTCGATGCCATTGCCTATGAAGCCCGGTCGCAGCGGCCGGGACGTGCACTCGCACTCGACCGGTTGCTCGAACTGCTGCTGGTCGAGGTGATCCGGAACGATGGGTCCTGGACCTCAGAGATGCGGCCCGGTCTGCTCGCCGGCCTCGCCGATCCCCGGCTCGCGCTGGCGCTGAACGCGGTTCATGCCGAGGTGAAGCGGAGCTGGACCGTTGCGCAACTGGCTGACATCGCCGGCATGTCGCGCTCGGTGTTTGCCGATCGCTTTGCCCGCATCGTTGGGCTTGCGCCCATCGACTATCTCACGGAATGGCGGATGGCGATCGCAAAGGACATGCTGCGCGCAGGCGAAGCGCGCTTGGCGGAAGTGGCGTTCGAATGCGGCTATCAGTCCACAAGCGCGTTCAGCACGGCATTCGCGCGATCGGTGGGTTGCCCACCGTCGCGCTTTGCCGACCTTCAACGATCCGGCGTTGCGGCTTCCCCGCTCACGCCCCGTTCAGGAATTGAAGCGGGTCAACCGGATTAGATCCTTTACGGATCTCGAAGTGGAGCTGCGGCGACGCCACCTCCCCGGATTGACCCGACTTGGCAATGACCTGACCGCGCTTGATGGTATCGCCGCGCTTCACCAACAGCTCACTCGCATGGGCATATGCGGTGACGTAGCCGTTGGAGTGCCGAACCAGGACCAGATTGCCGTAACCTTTCAGCTCGTTGCCGGAATAAGCGACGACGCCGTCTTCAGCCGCCTTGACCGGCGTACCCTCGGGCACCGCGAGATTGATGCCGTCATTGGACTTGCCGTTGGTCTTGGCGCCGTAGCTCGTGACCACCTTGCCGCGCACCGGCCAACGGAAGGTCGGCAGCGCGCCGGTGGCCTCCACCGCCTTCGCCGGCGTCTCGGCGGGCTTCTCTTCGACATTGGCCGTGGCCTGGGCCAGGCGCGCGCTCTGCACCGGCGCGGCGGCCGCCATCTTCATCGCGGGCGCCGGAGCGGCCGCGACGGGCTGCAACGTACCTGCAACCGGAGCAGCCGCGACCGGCGCAGCTGCAACTGGCGCTGCGACAGCGGCGGTCTTTGCACCCGGCACGGTCAGCCTGGTTCCGAGCTTGAGCTTGGCGGACGGATCGAGGCCGTTGGCGCGGGCCAGCTCAGCCGCCGAGATATGGTTCTTGCGGGCGATGCTGGCGAGCGTGTCGCCGTGGTTGACGAAGTGCGTGCTCGGCGGCGCGGCAACGGCGGCAACCGGCTTGGCTGCCGGCGCCATCGCGGGAGCCGCTGCGACGGGAGCCGGCGCAGGTGCAGCCGCGGTCGCGCCCGGATGCGGGATGATCAGCTGCTGGCCGGGCGAGAGCGTGCGCGGACCCTTGTAGCCGTTGGCGGCGAGGATCGCCTGCGGCGTGACGTGATAGCGCTTGGCGAGCACGTCGAGCGTGTCGCTGGTGCCGACGATGATCTTGGTCCCACCGGCCGGCTGGGCGGCCGCGACCGAGCGCGACGGCACGGTGGCCGTGGTCTCCAGACGCGGCTGCGCCGGGGGCGCGTAGGAGCCGACGCCACGCCCGCCACCGGACACCCCGCCACCCGCCGCAACGGGATAGGATTGCGGCGCGGACACCGCGGGCGGCGGCAAGGGCTGCGACTGATAATAACCGGGCTGCGTCTGCGGCCGAGAATATTGCGGCAGCTCACGCTGCGGTGGCGGCGCCTGCTGCACCGAACCGGTCGATTCAGTCGAGAAGGGATTGGAGAAGTTCGACTGGGACAGCCGCGACGACATGTCGGCGCTGCACCCTGCGAAGCTAACGGAGATCAGCGCCAGCACCGCGACCTGCGGTACGCGGCGCGAGTAAAGCAACTCGGCGACGACAGACATGGTTACTCACTCGTACGCAACAGAACTGGTCTTTTAAGTAAACACGCGCCGAGTAAATAACGGCTTAACCCTCCCAATAAGATGTTGGCAGCACAGCCAATCCGGAAATCTACAGCTCCCGCGCCACGCCGGGCAGCGCCGGCACGAAACGGACCTCCACGAGTTCCTTGCGGTCGATCCCGTTCGGGCTGCGGGTCAGACGGATCAGCGTCTGCACCCCCTGATGCGGCCCGACGGGCGCGATCAGGATGCCGCCGACCTCGAGCCGCTCGACCAGGTTCTCCGGAATCTGCTCCATCGCGGCGGTGACGATGATGCGGTCGAACGGGCCGATGTTGGCAGGCAGGTTGAGACCGTCGCCCAGCATCACCTCGACATTGTGATAGTCGAGCTTCTCAAGCCTGGCGCGTGCGGCGTCCGCAAGCTTGCGATAGCGCTCGACCGTCAGCACCTGGCCTGCGAGCCGCGACAGCACGGCGGCCTGATAGCCGGAGCCCGCGCCGATCTCGAGCACGCGGTGCCGCTTCTGGAGCTGGAGTTGCTCGGTCATGTAGGCGACGACAAAGGGCTGGCTGATGGTCTGCCCGCACGCGATCGGCAGCGCGCTGTCACGATAGGCCCCCTCGCGATCGGCCTCGTCGACGAACAGCTCGCGCGGCACCTCCTCCATGGTTCGCAGCACCGCCTGATCGCTGATGCCCCGACGCCTCAGCGTGAGCTGAAACATCATCTTTTCGTGCGGGTGCTGGTGGGACGTCATTGCTGCCAGTGTTGTCTCGTCAGGTCCGGATCGTCGCTTGCGGAGCTCAAGGCTGCGGCGGGAATCTTGTTCCTGCTCAGGAACTCATGATAGCCTTTCGCTGAGGTATTTGACCACAAATTGGCTTGCAGCGGATTGGCCGCGAAGGCCATTTTCAGGTGTCCGTTCGCCGAAACGCGCATTGCGTCGATTCACGTTATCTGCGAACGTTTTCTGGAATGGGCAAGGACTCACCGACAATGACCGCGACAGGGCTTTCCGGCCGCTCTGTATTCCTCGTCGAAGACGAGGTGATGATCAGGATGATGGTCGCGGACATGCTGGAAGAACTCGGCTACAAGATCGCAGCTGAAGCCGGCGATATCCCCGAAGCAATGCGGCTCGCCGAAGCAACCCAGTTCGACATCGCCATCCTCGACGTCAACGTCAACGGCAAGGTGATCTCCCCGGTCGCCGACCTGATCAAGGCCAAGGGCTGCCCGTTCATCTTCGCCACCGGCTACGGCTCCTCCGGCCTGCCCGAGCAGTATCGCGACCGGCCGGCGCTCCAGAAGCCGTTCCAGCTCGACGCGCTCGGCAAGACCATCGAGGCCGCCCTTCGCGGCGGCTAGCCGCTACTTCAGGGCCGCACCCAGCGCTTCGGAAAACGCTTCGTTGGTCCGGTCGAGCCTGAGCGGCGTGACCGAGACGTAGCGCTCGCGCAGCGCCGCCAGATCAGTGCCCTCGGCGGGCGTATCCATCATCGCGGCGCGCTCGAAGCCGATCCAGAAATAGGGATTGTTGCGGCCGTCCCTGCGCTCGTCGATCCTGAGGAAGCCGAGATTGCGCTTGCCCTGGCGGGTGACGCGAATGCCGAGCACGTCCTCCGGCGCGCAGGACGGGAAGTTGACGTTGATGACGGTGTCCTTCGGGATGCCGGCGGCCATCACCTTGCGCAGGATGTCGGGGCCGAACTTGAGCGCGGTGTCCCACGGCGGCCGCTCGCGGGTCTCGACGCTGAACTCCTGCGACAGCGCGAACGACGGCAACCCCAGGATGGTGCCCTCCAGCGCGCCGGCGATGGTGCCGGAATAGACCACGTCCTCGGCGACGTTGCGGCCCTTGTTGACGCCCGACAGCACGAGATCTGGCGGCTTGGTGCCGAGGATATGGCGCGCGCCCATGATGACGCAGTCGGTCGGGGTGCCGCGCACGGCGAAGTGCCGCGGCCCGACCTCGCGCAGGCGCAAGGGATCGTTCAGCGACAGCGAATGTGACACGCCGGACTGGTCGAGCTCGGGCGCCACCACCCAGACGTCGTCGGACAACGCCCGTGCGATCTCCTCCACGACCTTGAGGCCGGGAGCGTGAATGCCGTCGTCATTGGTGCAGAGAATGCGCATGCGAAAGGTCGATTCCTGAAGGGGTCTGAGCCGTCTTATCCGGCTGCGACCGATCAGGCAAACCGGTCGCCGCGCAGGTCTCGTCTGTGATTCCGCTCGTTGCCGCGGCGCAGCAACCGGCCGAAATCGGTTCCCGGGGCTTGCTTCCGGATGACGCCGACCTATTCGAGCCCGACGCCGTATTCGACTAGCAACGGATGCGCCATTGCGGCAGGAAGCGTGCGAGCCTGCCTTCGGCACGCAGCTTCATCGCCGGTACGACCGGACTGACGACAGGAGTCTCGACCACGCCGAGCGCCTCCAGCTGTGCATCGATCGGATCCGACGCTGGCGTCTGCGGAAAACGCTCGCGTGCCACCGTCAGCGCCTTGTCGAAATCCGCAGCATTTACGCCGGGCTTGGCTCGCCGGCTCTGCACGAGATCCTCGTCCCAGAGCCGCGCGATGTCGATGTCGAGCACGCCGCGCAGGCGCTGGTCGACGGCCTGGATGCCGGTACCTGTCACTGCCCATTGTCTGCCGATCCAGAAGATATCGCGGTGCAAGGCCATGAACGGTGAGTTCGCATTGACGGGTGGCCGTCAGGATAACCGGCCGCCTGATCTTCGCAACCAAACGTTTCTGCGTTTCAGCGAGCAATACGCCTCAGTCGCGCGAGATCACCTTCAGGCCGCCCATGTAAGGCTGGAGCACGCTGGGGACGGCGATCGAGCCGTCCTCCTGCTGATAGGTCTCCATCACGGCGATCAGCGCGCGGCCAAGCGCGGTGCCGGAGCCGTTCAGCGTGTGCACGAATCGTGGCTTGCCGTCCGGACCGCGCGAGCGGGCGTCCATGCGGCGGGCCTGGAAGTCACCGCACACGGAGCAGCTCGAGATCTCGCGGAACGCGCCGCCCTCGCCCTGCCCGGGCATCCAGACCTCGATGTCATAGGTTTTTTGCGACGAGAAGCCCATGTCTCCGGTGCACAGCGTCATTACGCGGTAATGCAGATCGAGCCGGCGCAGCACTTCCTCGGCGCATGCCAGCATCCGCTCGTGCTCGTCCTTGCTGGTCTCCGGCGTCGTGATCGACACCAGCTCGACCTTGGTGAACTGGTGCTGGCGGATCATGCCTCGGGTATCACGCCCTGCGGCGCCCGCCTCCGCGCGAAAACACGGCGTCAGCGCAGTCAACCGCATCGGCAGCTGCTTCTCATCGAGGATGGATTCTCGGACGAGGTTGGTGAGCGCCACCTCCGCTGTCGGAATGATGCCGAGACGCTCGGTCCGCAGCCGCTCCAGATCGGGTGCGGCGAGCAATTCGCCCTTGATCGCCCAGAACTGGTCGTCCTCGAATTTCGGCAATTGTCCCGTGCCGAACATGATCTCGTTGCGGACCAGCAGCGGCGGATTGATCTCGGTATAGCCGTGCTCGTCGATGTGCAGATTCAGCATGAACTGGCCGAGCGCGCGTTCGAGCCGCGCCAGCCCCTTCTTCAGCACGACGAAGCGCGCGCCGGAGAGCTTTGCCGCCGTCTCGAAATCCATGTCACCGAGCGCGCCGCCGAGATCATCATGGGGTTTGGGCGCAAACGCGTAGTTGCGCCGGTTGCCGAAGACATGGCGTTGCACATTGCCGTGCTCGTCGACTCCGTCGGGCACTTCGCCGAGCGGCAGATTGGGGATCGCCGACAGCGCCGTGGCAAGCTCCTCGTCTGCGGCTTTCGCAACGGCTTCGAGCTCAGGCATCGTGGTCTTGAGCTCGGCGACCTCGGCCATCAGCTTGGCCGCGCGCGCCTCGTCCTTGGCCTTCTTGGCGTCGCCGATTTCCTTGGAAGCCGCATTGCGCCGCGCCTGCGCCTGCTCGGAGGCCAGGATCGCCGCGCGCCGCTTCTCGTCGATCGCCAGCAGCGACGCCGACAACGGCTTCAGGCCACGCCGGGCGAGACCGGCGTCGAAGGCTTGCGGATTGTCGCGGATCGATTTGATGTCGTGCATGGCCGTGGTCCTGGATCAGCGCGTAAACCTACAACAGCGAACGTTGTAGGTTTGCAATAGCGCGTCTCCTAGCACGGCTGTCATCATCCGCGAAGGCGGATGATCCAGTATTCCAGGACGGCAGCGATTCCCCGATAGGCTGCAGCGTACTGGATTCCCCGCTCCAGTGCGCAATTGCGCACAAGGCGGGGAATGACGCCGAGTCCCTATTCGGCCGGGTTCGCCGGCGTCGATACGTCGGTGCCGGTCGCGGCTTGCGACGCCGCCGCCTTCTTCTCCACCATCGCCACCGCGATGATCGAGCCCTCGTAGAGCGCCAGCAAGGGGATCGCGAGCGAGCACTGACTGAGCACATCGGGCGGGGTCAGCACGGCCGCGATCACGAAGGCGATCACGATGAAATAGCGGCGCTTCTCGCGCAGCATCTTCGAGGTGACGATGCCGATGCGACCGAGCAGCGTCAGGATCACCGGAAGCTGGAAGGCGATGCCGAAGGCGAAGATCAGCGACATCATCAGCGACAGATATTCGCCGACCTTGGGCAGGAGCTGGATCTGGGCGGTCTCGTCGCTGCCGGCCTGCTGCATGCCGAGCGAGAATCGGACCAGCATCGGCAGCACGACGAAATAGACCAGCGCCGCGCCCAGCACGAAGAAGAACGGGGTCGCGACCAGATACGGCAGGAAGGCCTGCTTCTCGTGCTTGTAAAGCCCGGGCGCGACGAACTTGTAGATCTGCGTCGCGACGATCGGGAACGAGATGAAGCCGGCGCCGAACAGCGCGAGCTTGAGCTGCGTGATGAAATACTCCAGCAGCGCCGTGTAGATGAATTTCGAGTTCTCGGGACCTGCGACCCACACGAACGGCCAGACCAGCACGTTGTAGATCTGCTTGGCGAAGAAGAAGCAGAAGATGAAGGCCACGCCGAAGCCGAGCAGCGCCTTGATCAGCCGCGAGCGCAGCTCGATCAAATGGTCCATCAGCGGGGCTTTGCTGGCCTCGATATCGGCGTCGCTCATGACGCTTTGGCGTCCTTGATCGCTTCGGATGGCGCGGTGTCCTGCGCAACGACCGGCGCCTGCTCGACCTCACGGGTGATGGCGAGCGGCTCGTTCACCGCTGCATGCGCTTCGGCTTCCACGAAGGTTTCCGGTGTCGGGGGTTCCGGGGTTATTGGAGTCGTCGGCGCCTCACTTGAGATCGCCAGCGCTTCGCTTGAAGTCGTCGGCGCTTCACTTGAAGTCGCCAGCGCTTCACTTGAAGTCGCGGGCGYTTCGACGGCGGTCGTTGAGGACGCCTCGGCCGGCTTGTCGAGCGCGTCGACGCGGAGCGCGTCGCTGACGTCCTTCTGGAGCGAGCTCAGCGGATTGAAGCCTGTGGCGGCTTCCTTGACCTCGTCGAAGCTCTTCTTGAGGTCGGCCATCTCGGCCTCGCGCATCGCTTCCTGGAACTGGCCCTGGAATTCGGCGGCCATCTTGCGGGCCTTGCCCATCCACTGTCCGACCATGCGCAGCACGCCCGGCAGCTCTTTCGGGCCGATGGCGATCAGGGCTACGACCCCGATCAGGACCAGTTCACTCCACCCGATGTCGAACATGAGGTCTTCCGTTCACGCCAGCCGCAACCGGCCCAATCCCTCGCGCGCAGGATCGGGGGCCGCTACCCGCGTCTCGCGTGCTCTCTGGTTCAGACGGCCTTGCTGCCGACGTCGGAGCGTGCCGCGGTCGGGGCGGCATTGTGCTCGATGGACTTGGCCGGCTCAGGCTTGTCAGCAGGCTTGTCGTCGTCCTGCATGCCCTTCTTGAACGCCTTGATGCCCTGCGCCACGTCGCCCATCAGATCCGAAATCTTGCCGCGGCCGAACAGCAGCAGGACCACTGCGATCACCAAGATCCAGTGCCAAATGCTGAGTGAACCCATCCTGCAACCCTCCAAACGCGCATGGCCGGGGACCCGGCCGATCTTCACCGGAACGTAGGCTTCGCAGGCCTCAAAAACAAGGACCAAGGCAGCGCCAATTCGCTGTTGGCGCTACGTAATCTTGCTAGTGGTAACCGGTCGCAGGGGCCGGTAGCAGGACGGGACGTCAGTCCTCGCTGCCGCCCTCGCCGCCACCCTCATTGCCGCCTTCCGGCGCCTCCGGCTCGACCGCAGGTGCCAGCGCGAGATCGAGGTCCTCGCCCGGTTCCAGCGGATCCTCGTCCTCGCGCAATTGCGGGTCATCGGACGGCGTCGGCACGCTGAATCCGGTCGGCAGGCGCGAATCCAGCAGGCCCGTGCCTTTCAGCTCTTCCAGGCCCGGCAGATCACCCAGCTGTTCCAGGGTGAATTGCGACAGGAAGTCCTCGGTGGTTCCGAAGGTCAGGGGACGGCCGGGCGTCTTGCGCCGGCCACGCGGCTTGATCCAGCCGGTCTCCAGCAGCACGTCGAGCGTGCCCTTCGAGGTGACGACGCCGCGGATCTCCTCGATCTCGGCGCGCGTCACCGGCTGGTGATAGGCGATGATCGCCAGCACCTCGATCGCCGCGCGCGACAGGCGGCGGGTCTCGGTGCTCTCCCGCGTCATCAGCCAGGCGAGATCGCCGGCGGTGCGGAAGGTCCATTTGTTGGCGACGCGCACGAGGTTCACGCCGCGCAAGGCATAATCGGCCTGCAACTGCTCGAGCGCGGCCTTGACGTCCACGCCATCAGGCATCCGCTTGGCCAGCGTCGCGGTATCCAGCGGCTCACTCGACGCAAACAGCAGCGCTTCCAGCAGCCGCAATTCTTCAGGACGTGCCTGGGATTCGTTCTCCATCGGCTCGGCCTCGTCTACCCGCACTTCAGCCAGGCTTGCCATGGCAGATTCTCCTTCTTGCACTTAAGCGACCGGCGCATCGGGCGCAGGAGCTCCGTCAGGGACCGGTTTGGGGCGCCCCTTCCGGAAATAGATGGGCGCGAACGCCTCTTTCTGGTTCAGCTCGAGCTGACCTTCCCGCACCAATTCCAGCGCGGCGGCGAAGCTCGAGGCGAACACCGTCGCCCGCTGCGTCGGATCGGCGACGTGCCGGATCAGGAAGTCGTCGAGCACGCCCCAGTCATCTTGCTCGGTGATGCTGCCGACCAGCCGCTCCAGCGTGGCGCGCGCCTCGGCGAGCGACCACACCGTACGCTTGGCCAGATGCACGCTCGCCAGCACACGCGACTGGCGCTGTGCGGCATAGGCGGTGAGCAGGTCGTACAGCGTCGCGGTGTATTTCGGATGCCTGATCTCGGCGATCTGTTCGGGCTCGCCGCGCGGGAAGATATCGCGCTGCAATTGCGGCCGGTTCATCAACCGGTTGGCGGCTTCGCGAATGGCTTCCAGCCGGCGCAGACGGTTGGCAAGCGCGGTCGCCATCTCTTCGGCGCTCGGGCCTTCCGCGCTCGGCGGCTCCGGCAGCAGCAGGCGCGACTTCAGGAAAGCGAGCCACGCCGCCATCACGAGATAATCGGCAGCAAGCTCCAGCCGGATCTTTCGCGCGGCTTCGATGAAGTGGAGATACTGGTCGGCCAGCGCCAGGATCGAGATCTTGGCGAGATCGACCTTCTGCTGCCGCGCCAACGCGAGCAGGAGGTCGAGCGGGCCTTCATAGCCCTCGACGTCCACCACCAACGCCGGCTCACCCTCGGCGAGCTCTGCAGGCCGCCCGGTTTCAAACGATAGGATTTCTGCGGTCATGCCGATGCCGTGTTTGCCCGTGCGATCAATGCGTCCAGCTCAGTGCGTGCGGCCGCCCGGTCGAATGGCTGCGGCGCCTTGCGCGCTGCGAGCGCGGCTGTCGCCCGCTCCAGCGCCTTGCCGGACAGTTCAGGCGTCTGGCCGGCGACCTCGCGCATCTCCTCGATGTTGCCGTTGCAATGCAGAGCAATGTCGCAGCCGGCCGCGAAGAGGGCGCGCGTCCGATCGGCGATGCTTCCCGCCAGCGCGTTCATCGACACGTCATCACTCATTAACAAACCCTGGAACCCGATTGCGCCGCGAATCACCTGAGCAATCATTGTCGCAGATGTCGTCGCCGGATGGGCGGGGTCGACCGCGCTAAACACAACATGTGCAGTCATGGCCATCGGCAGGTTCGCCAGCGGCTTGAACGCCGCGAAATCGGTCCGCTCCAGTTCATCTCCGGGCGTGTCGACGGTCGGCAGCTTGAAATGGGTATCGGCGGTGGCGCGGCCATGGCCGGGAATGTGCTTGAGGACCGGCAGCACGCCGCCCTGCTCCAGGCCCTCGGTCACCGCGCGCGCGATCGCTGCGACCTTGCCGGGTTCGGTGCCATAGGCCCGGTTCCCGATGACGGCATCGGCGCCCGGCACCGGCACGTCAGCCAGCGGCAAGCAATCCACGTTAATGCCGAGGTCGGCGAGATCGGCCGCGATCAGCCGCGCACTGAGGCGCGCCGCGGTGAGCCCGAGCGCCGAATCACGGTCGTACAGATTCGCGAATACGGAGCCCGGCGGATAGACCGGCCAGTGCGGCGGGCCCAGTCGCTGCACCCGTCCGCCCTCCTGATCGATCAGGACGGGAGCGTCGGGCGCGTTCGCAACCACTCGCAATTCTGCAACCAATGCAGCAACTTGAGCCGGCGTCGCGATGTTGCGCTTGAAGAGGATGAAGCCCCATGGGCGCTCAGCACGGATAAACTCCCGCTCGGCGGCGGTCAGTTCCGTTCCGGATACGCCGGTAATGAAGGCCCGCGTGCTCATAAGGGCCGATTAACCCTGCCCCGCGAGGGGGTCAAGGAATCGGCCGTTAATTCCTCTGGACGAAGCAGGCCGACAGGCCAGCGGACTTGAGGCTGTTGCAAGCCTGCGTCGCTTCCTCGGCCGAGCCATAGGGCCCGGCGAAGGCGCGATAGACGATTCCCTTGCCCTTGTCGGTGAGATCGACCCGCTTGATCACCGGCGAGCGCGATCCGAGCACGCTGCCATATTTGCTCTGAAGCACCCGGTACGACGCGGCGGCGCTGTCCTCGGTCTGCTGCGAGGAGACCTGCACAACGTAGCCGCCACCACCACTGCTGGCGGGCGCGATCTGCGTCGGGTTGGTCGCCGCCATCCGCTGCGGCGGCGGCTCTGCCGCTGGCGCCGATTGCGGCGTCAGCGAGAGCGGCTGGTTGGCGCTGGCATTGGCCGAGGTCGGCGGCGTGCGCGGCGCGGCCGGTGCAGCCGGAGCGGCGACCGGCTTCGGCGGAGTTGCAGTTGCCGGCCTGGCGGCAGCGGCCGATTGCGGCGCGGCGCTATCGGTCTGATCGCCCCTTACGGCCACAGTCCGGATCGCGCGCGGCGAATTGTTCGGCAGCGTGCCGTTGCTCGGAATCGGACCCGCGCTCGACGGCGGGATCGTGGACGGCGAGACGCTCGCCACCGGCGGCGGATTCGCATTCGGGTTCAGCGGCGGGAACACCACGCGGGGCCCCCCCGCCTTGGCGTTGACGTCGACAGGCGCTTCCTCGCGCGGCACGATCTTCTCGGTGCCATCGCCGACGACCATGCGATCCGGCACCTTGGCCGCGGAATCCGTTGGCGCGGGCACGATCTTGGTCGGCGTGTTGTCGGCCTTGATGATCGGCGGCTCGCCGCTGCGGGGCGAACCGACATAGGTCTTGTAGGCGAAGGCCGCGCCGGTCCCGACCACGGCAAGCGCCAAGATCGCCGCGACCGTCATCATGCCGCCGCGCTGCTTCTTCGGCTCGTCGAGATCGGCCTCGGGATAGTCGCTCTGGAATGCGTAGGGATCGTCCGGATAGGCCGGATCGCGCTGATAGTCCTGCTCGCCCGCCTCCAGCTTGCCGTAAAGCGCATCGTCGTAGCGCGACGGATCGGGCTGGGTGTATGGCTCCTGATAGGCCTGATCCTGCTGATAAGCCTGAGCCTGATAAGGCTGATCCTGATAGGCGTGATCCTGATAGGCCTGCGGCTGATGGAAATCAGGCTCGGGCGCGGTCGGCTGAGCTGAATAGCGATGCAACGGATGAACCGCGTTTACCGAGACGGGATAGTCGGGCTCCGGCGCGGGTGCCGGCTGCGGCTGCACGTTGGCGCGCCGCATCCATGAGGGCGGCCCGGGCGGAGCCGACGGGGCCTGCTCGGCGTAGTCCTGCTGGTACTCGTCCTGGCGATAATCGTCTTCCTGATAGCCCTGCTGATGGCTTTGGGCGGGCGCCGGCGCTGCCGGCGGGCGCGCAGCGGGCCGCCCCTGCGCTGCAAACGGATCGGTCTGCCCGATCAGACGGGCGAGCTCGGCCAAGGGATCATTTTCCGCCTTCCCATGCTGATCGCCGCCGCGACCATAGTCATCGGAAGGAAACGGTCTGTCCTGATATCGTTCGGCCATCGTGATGATGCGTCCCTTCGGGAAAGCCGCGCGCCCCTCGAYCAAGGCACGGCTTTCGACCCACAAGGCTGTCAACCAAGTCTCAGCGGTCCGGCTTCTGCCGGTTACCCCCACAATCCCCTTAAGTAGTTCGCCCCAAACTACCGCATCTCGTCCGGGGCATGGACGCCGAGGATGGCGAGGCCCGATGCCAGGACCGAGACGACGCCCTGGACCATGGCCAGTCGCGCCTTTGTTAGATCTGCATCATTATTGATAATGAAGCGTAAATAGGGCAAATCGCGCCCCTTCGTCCAAAGTGCGTGAAATTCGCTCGCTAAGTCATAGAGATAAAAGGCAATCCGGTGCGGCTCATGGGCCGCGGCGGCGGCTTCCAGCATGCGCGGATAAATTGCGAGGCGCTTGAGAAGGTCGAGCTCCACGGGGTCCGACAGCCGTTCCACCGCCGACTCGCCGAGCCAGGCGATGCGCTTGGCGGTATCATCCGGCAGGTCCGGGAACACCTCGGCCCGCGCGTTGCGGAAGATCGAGTGGCCGCGGGCGTGGCCGTACTGGACGTAGAAGACCGGGTTGTCGCGCGACTGTTCCATGACCTTGGCGAGGTCGAAGTCGAGCACCGCGTCGTTCTTGCGGTAGAGCATCATGAAGCGGACGGCGTCCTGGCCGACTTCATCCACCACCTCACGCAAGGTGACGAAGTCCCCGCTCCGCTTCGACATTTTCACCGGCTCGCCGTTGCGCAGCAACTTCACGAGCTGGACGATCTTGACGTCGAGCGCGCCCTTGCCGGAGGTCGTCGCCTTCACCGCCGCCTGCATGCGCTTGATGTAGCCGCCATGGTCGGCGCCCCAGACGTCGATCATCTCGGCGAAGCCGCGGTCGAACTTGTTCTTGTGGTAGGCGATGTCGGAGGCGAAATAGGTGTAGGAATTGTCCGACTTGATCAGCGGGCGATCGACGTCGTCGCCATAGGCGGTCGCCTTGAACAGCAGTTGCTCGCGGTCTTCCCAGTCCTCGACCGGCGCCCCCTTCGGCGGCGGCAGGCGGCCTTCGTAGATGTCGCCCTTGGCGCGCAGGAAGTCGATGGTCTCGGCGACCTTGTTGTTGCCGTTCTCGATCAGCGAGCGTTCCGAGAAGAACACGTCGTGGCGGATATTGAGGGCGGCGAGATCGTCCTTGATCTCGTCCATCATCATCGCGATCGCCTTGGCACGCACGGTCGGAAGCCATTCAGCTTCCGTCATCGTGCGCAACTTGTCGCCATGCTCCTTCGCCAGCGCCTGTCCGACCGGCTTTAGATAGTCGCCCGGATAGAGGCCTTCCGGAATGGCGCCGATATCCTCGCCCAGCGCCTCGCGGTACCTCAGGAAGGCGGAACGCGCGAGCACGTCGACCTGGGCGCCGGCATCGTTGATGTAGTATTCGCGGGTGACGTCGTGGCCGCCGAACTGGAGCAGGCTCGCCAGCGCGTCGCCGAACACGGCGCCGCGGCAATGGCCGACATGCATCGGCCCGGTCGGATTAGCCGAGACATATTCGACATTGACCTTGGAGCCACCGCGGACGCGACCGTAATCGGCGCCCTCGCGCAGCACCGTGCGCAGCGCCTCGGCCCAGGCGGCGGGCTTCAGCGTCAGGTTGATGAAGCCGGGGCCGGCGACGTCGACCTTGGCGATCAGCGCGTCGGCCCGCAGCCGCGCGGCGATCTGCTCGGCGAGATCGCGGGGCTTTGCCTTTGCCTCTTTCGCAAGCACCATGGCGGCGTTGGTCGCCATGTCGCCATGGGAGGCATCGCGCGGCGGCTCGACCACCACGCGCGAGAAATCGATGCCCTCGGGCCAGCTGGCATCCGCCGCGAGCGCGCGGCAGGCGGCGTGCACGCGTGCGAGCACGTCAGCGAACAGGTGCAGGGATGAGGATGTG
>NZ_JBFUES010000069.1:0-14683 GCF_056403875.1 Bradyrhizobium sp. P2_E8 | reverse complement strand
CCAGTTGCGGAAGCGGCTGGGCGGACGGTAGAGGCCGCCGGAGGCCAGCATGAGGTCCTTGATCGAGCGCGCGGCCAGCAGGCGGCGGTCGGCATCGAGCGGATCGATGCCGAGATCCTCGGGACGCCGGATCACGCCGCGTTGCCTGAGCTGCTCGACCAGCTTAGCATCGCGCGCGCGCCCGATGTCGGTGTATCCGGCGACGCCGCGGATCGCCTGCTCGCGCTCGTCCTTGCTGCGGCACATCAGGAGGTTGGCGATGCCTTCCTCGGTGACGATGTGGGTCACGTCGTCCGAGTAGACCATCACCGGCGCGAGATCGAGCTTGAGCTCGCGCGCCAGCTCGAGCGCATCCAGCCGCTCGACGAAGAGCGGAGCATTGCGCTCGCCGAAGGTCTCGCCGATCTGCACCACGAGCTTGCGGCCGCGGCGCAGGGCGGGGGCGGCATCGGGCGCTGCCTCGGCACCGGCCTTGAGCCAGGGTTCGCTCGGGTGGCGGCGGCCGCGCGGATCGGATCCCATGTTGGGCGCGCCGCCGAACCCCGCGATGCGGCTCGTCGTCACCGTCGAGCTGTGGCCCTCGAGATCGATCTGGAGTGTCGATCCGATGAACATGTCGCAGGCATAGAGGCCGGCCGTCTGGCAGAAGGCGCGGTTKGACCGCAGCGAGCCGTCGGGCCCCGTGAAGAAGATGTCGGAGCGCGCGGCGACATAGTCCTCCATGCCGACCTCCGAGCCGAAGCAATGGATCTGGTCGACCCAGCCGGATTCGATCGCCGGAATCAGGGTCGGATGCGGATTGAGCGCGAAATGCGTGCAGACCTTGCCCTTGAGGCCGAGCTTCTCGCCATAGGTCGGCAGCAACAGCTCGATCGCGGCGGTGTTGAAGCCGATGCCGTGATTGAGCCGGCGCACGCCATAGGGCGCATAGATGCCCTTGATGGCGAGCATCGCCGTCAGGATCTGGGTCTCGGTGATGGCGGCGGGGTCGCGGGTGAAGAGCGGTTCGACATAGAAGGGACGGCCGGCTTCGACCACGAAATGCACGAGGTCGCCGGGAATATCGACGCGCGGCACCTTGTCGACGATCTCGGTGACCTGCGCCACGACGAGGCCGTTCTTGTAACTCGTCGCCTCGACGACGGTCGGCGTGTCTTCGGTGTTCGGGCCTGTGTAGAGATTGCCGTCCTTGTCGGCGCTCACTGCGGCGATCAGGGCGACGTTCGGCGTGAGATCGATGAAGTAGCGGGCGAACAGCTCGAGATAGGTATGGACCGCGCCGAGCTCGATCTTGCGGCCAAACAGCATGCGCGCAATGCGCGCCGATTGCGGGCCCGAATAGGAGAAGTCGAGCCGCCGCGCGATGCCTTTCTCGAAGATGTCGAGATGGGCGGGCAGGACCACGCCGGACTGGACCATGTGCAGGTCGCTGATCTCAGCGGGGTCGAGGTTGGCGAGCGCCGCGGCGAGGAGGTCGGCCTGCTTCTGATTGTCGCCCTCGAGGCACACCCGGTCGCCTGATCGGATCACGGCCGCGAGAAACGCGGGCAAGCTCGGGAGCGGAACGATCTTCCCCTTCGCGTGCCGCCGGCCGGCTGTCAGGCGCTCTCCCAGAGCGGCCTTTTGCATACCCCAATTACTCATCTCGGCTCCTTGGCATGCGAGATTTCTTTCATTGGCGTCGAATGTATGCGTATTGCGCTTGAATGTCAATTAGTGTATACGCAAGTTCATAAGCGATGGATATTCGCATACACAGGAGGAGATTCATGATGCGAATGCATGCAAAGTGCCCAAGTCGCGTGACCGGAGCTCCATTCGCTCAGGGGAGGCGCCCGTGACTGTTTCCGGCGTCGCGCTGCTCTCCATCTGCACCTTGTTGGGGGTCTTCCTGGGAGACCTGCTCGGCATCGCCCTCGGCGTTAAGGCCAATGTCGGCGGCGTCGGCATTGCGATGATGTTTCTGATCGCCGCCCGGCTCTGGCTGGTGCGGCGCGGCCTGCTCAGCCACGGTCTCAAGACCGGCGTCGAGTTCTGGGGCAGCTTCTACATTCCCATCGTTGTCGCCATGGCGGCGCAGCAGAACGTCGTCGCTGCGGCCAAAGGCGGTCCCATCGTCGTCATCGCGGGGATCGGCGCGGTCGCCGTGTGTTTCGCGATGGTGGCCCTGATCGGCCGGCTCAGCGGCCGCGTCGAGACCATGGACGAGATCGAGGCGCGAGAGGCGCTCGAGGCGACTGTGCCCCACTTCAAGTCCGGGAGGATCGGATGACGATGATATCGCACATTCTTGCTGCAAACTCGCTGCTCACCGCTTTCGCGGCGGTCGGGATCCTGATGTGGGTCTCCGGGGCGATCTCGAAATACCTCACCTTCGGACGCATCCACGGCTCGGCGATCGCGATCATGCTGGGTCTCGTGCTGGCCTTTTTCGGCGGCATCGCCACTGGCGGCGAAAAGGGCGTCGCCGACCTGCCAGCGCTGACCGGGATCGGCCTGATGGGTGGAGCGATGCTGCGCGACTTCGCCATCGTCGCCACCGCCTTCGAGGTCGATGTCGTTCATGCGCGCAAGGCCGGGGCGATCGGTGCGGTCGCGCTCGGGCTGGGGACTGTCGTCCCGTTCATTCTGGGCGTCTTCGTTGCCGCCGCGTTCGGCTACACCGATGCCATCTCGATGACGACGATCGGTGCCGGCGCGGTAACCTACATCGTCGGCCCGGTCACGGGGGCTGCGATCGGCGCATCTTCGCCGGTTATTGCGCTCTCGATCGCGACCGGTGTATTCAAGGCGGTGATCGTCATGATCGGAACGCCCTTCGTGGCGAAGATGATCGGCCTCAACAATCCGCGCAGCGCAATGGTGTTTGGCGGCTTGATGGGAACGGTCAGCGGCGTGTCCGGAGGGCTGGCGGCGACGGACCGGCGTCTGGTGCCCTACGGTGCGCTGACGGCGACATTTCACACCGGGCTCGGGTGCCTGGTCGCCCCCTCGATCCTTTACTTCGCGGTGCGTGCGATCACGGGAGGCTGAATGGCAGAAGTACTGAAGGTCGCAGTCGGCGCGGAAGACGACGGCGGGCTGCTCTCCGATCGCATCCGCAACGCGCTCACTGACGAGATCGCCTCAGGCGCACTCGTCGCCGGTTCCGCCCTGGAAGAGCAGCTGCTTGCCGATCGCTTTGGAGCTTCCCGCACGCCGGTGCGGGAGGCGCTTCGCCAGCTCGTGGTCAGCGGCCTCGTCGAGGTGCGCGGCCGCCGCGGCCTCGTCGTTGCGCGGATGACGCCGGAGCGCATCATGGACATGTTCGAGACCAGCGCCGAGGTCGAGGCGATGTGCGTCCGGCTTGCGACCTACCGCATGACCCCGCTCGAACGCAGCCACCTGATCGAGCTTCACGAAGGCTCGCTCGCGATGGTCGAGGCGAACGACGTCGATGCCTATGACGCGTTCAACCGGGAATTCCACGAATGCATCTACCGGGCAACGCACAACTCGTTTCTCGCCGAGCAGGCGCAGGACGTGCGTTCGCGGCTCAGCGCCTTCCGCCGCACCCAATTGCGGCAGGGCGATCGCATTCGCAAGTCCCGCGACGAGCATGATGCCATCATGCAGGCGATCGCAGAAGGTGACGGAGAGACCGCAGCGCGCCGAATGCGTGCGCACATGCTGAATGCCGCGTCCGCGCTCAGGCGCTACATCGATGATCGCCTCGGCTGAGTCGCCTGATCGCGCGATCGGGCCGATAGCTCGACCGCATCCGGCGGCCGCAGGCCCGGACTATTGGCAAGGTCGCTACCTAATTCTGTCTGATCGAGCGCGCCGCGCTCGCATCGCGCCGAGCGTGATGTCCCATGCTGCCTGGGGCATCGCCCAAGCGATGATCAAGCGATGATCAAGAGAACGAGAGATGTGGGGCATCTCACACGGGAACTTCAAGTCTTGCACTACTCAGAGCTTCGACTCTCTCAGAACCAACGGAGGTTCTCGCATGAAGCTCCTGATGATCTCTGGCCTGGCTGCGCTCGCGGTTTTCGTGGCCACGACGAATATGCAGCGATCGCATCCATTATCGGTGAGTCGCGCATCGGTAGCAGGGATGCCCCCGGTGCAGGAGATGCAAAGACAGGCGCAACAAAGCAAACTGCCGGTTGAAGATTTTGTAGATCGATCGCTTGTGTTTCCGAGGGGAACACAGGAGTAGAGAGAATACTGCCATCGCGTCTCGACCAATAGCGGTCGAGCCGGACGGCTTCGAACGGCTCGATGCGTCAGGCGGCTGGTCGGGTCGCGAGTGCCGTCTTGTCGCAAGCGGTGTCTCAAGGACCCATGAAAATCGGGTTGATCCCGATGGGATCGCCGAGCAGTCCCAGGGATTGAAGCTGCGCGCTGTGGATGTCGACTTCAAGGACGGCCAGCAGTAGCGCTAACACGACGGCGATGTAGACGAGCAGTGGCGACGCGCCCTGGCTGCCGGGATCGCGGTTTCGCGGCGGCGACGCGCGAAAGTGCCACAACCGCGAGATGAGCTGCAGATAGGTTTTCGGGTGTACTTGCATGTCCAGCCTCGATCCATGAGGCGTCCTTCGCAAGACTGCGACCACGTCGATCGCCAATCAAGGCGCCGCTTGTCGCACCTGGAACCGAATGCGAGCTACCCCCATTGAGCTGGATCAAATGGGTGCGTTTTGCCCAGAGGACAGGCCTGTCGGCCACTGACACGCCACGGAAGATATTCGCAGAACGATCGCCTGACGTCACGGGATGGCATTTGGCCGTGGTGCAAAAGCCGGGCAGAATAGCACGGTGGGTGCTTCGCTGTGAGTGTCTCCGACGGCCAATGGATTTGACCTTGCGTCTCGCCACCGCCGTTCTGACGGCATCGCTGCTTCTCCCGCTGCGGCCCGCGCAGGCGCAGTTGGCGGGGCACGGCGGACCTGTTCGCGCAATCGCCGTCTCGGCCGATGGCAAGACAGTTTTGTCGGGGAGCTTCGACACTGCGGCGATCCGATGGGCCCTGGCAACCGAGTCCGCCGAGCAGGTCCTTCGCTTCCATTCCGGTGCGGTGAACGCGGCTGCCTTCCTCGGGGACGGACGAATGGCAACGGCTGGTGCGGACGGCCAGATTGCCATCTGGACGCCGGGCCGGCTGCAACCAGACCAGGTTATCGAAGGTCATACGGGACCCATTGTCGGACTCGCCGTTTCGCCCGATACATCGAAGCTCGCGTCGGCCTCGTGGGACCACACCGTGCGGATTTCATCCCTGTCCGACGGTGGGACACGCGTGCTGCAAGGTCACTCGCAAAGCGTGAACGGCGTGGCCTTTGCCCCCGACGGAAAATCGCTGGTGAGCGTTGGCTACGATCTGACGGTGTGGATCTGGCCCCTGTCGGGCGGCAGCCCCGAGATCGTTGTGATGCCGGCGCCGCTGAATGCCGTAGCCATCTCGCCTGATGGCGAAATCGTCACCGGCGCGGCAGACGGGAAGCTGCGCATGATGACCGCCGATGGCAAGGAGAATGGCGAGGTCGTGGCCGGCGCCCGGCCGATCGTGGCCCTGGCGATCTCGCAAGACGGTGCCTTGATCGCCACGGGGGCAATTGACGGCACCGTTGCGATCGTCGATCGCAGGGCGCGCAGCGTGATGCGCACGCTCGCCGGGCTCGGCGCGCCGGTCTGSTCGGTCGCGTTCCTGCCCGATGGCGCGACGCTTCTGACTGGCGGTGCTGACGGCAAGATCAGGCGCTGGAATGCACTGACCGGCGCGGCGATCGGGTCGAACGTGCTGGGCACGCCGGCGGATCCGCTCGCTGCCTATGTCGGCGATCACGGCGCCGAAATGTTCAGGGCCTGCGTCGCCTGCCATACATTGTCGGAGACTGAAGTACAGCGAGCCGGGCCGACGCTTGCGGGACTCTTCGGCCGGAAGATCGCCTCGCTGCCGGGCTACCGCTTCACCGACGCGCTCAAGGCGATGGATATCGTCTGGACGCCGGAGACCGTCTCAAAACTGTTCGAGATCGGGCCGAACGCCTACACGCCCGGCACCAAGATGCCGGAGCAGCGGATCGGCTCGGCCGAGGATCGCCGCGCGCTCACGGACTTTCTGGCCCGTGCGACGTCGAAGTAGCTGGCAGCAACGCGTTGCGCGTCCTCAAGCGAAGGCGGCGAGATCCCAATGTCAACGCCCTAATACCCCGGCCATCGCTCCAAGGGAATATTCGTTAGCTCCGGTTTCTCGTTGAGCATGCGAGCCACGTCGATACTGGGACGTTCCTTGAGCCCCGTCACGACACACTGATTGACGTATGTCCGGCGTGACAGCCACTTGATCTTCTTGCCCTTTGCCTCGGCCTTGCAGGCGACGATCGCCTGTTTGAGCGCGACCTTATCCACTTTGGTGAGGGCGGCGGCCTCGACGGCTGCGCCGGCGAGACTCGTGATGACGAGGCATGTCGAAAGAACCGTCATGAAACGCGGCATGCGGCTATTCCTTGCTCCCGCGTTGACGCAGATAGTCATCCGTCGTCCGTGGTGGCGCGCGTTCCGGAACGTCCTGGATCGGATCGAACTGCTGTTCGCTCATGACAATGACGCGACAATCGGCGCACATCCGCAAGGCCTCGGTCCGGCGGTCCCCGGTGGGATACATCCAATGGTGGCCCTCGAGCTTCGTTGCGATCCGATCGATCGTGCTCTTCACGCCGAAGGGCGTGCCGCAGCGGACACACAGGGCCGGTTCTTCTTCCTTGATCACTTGCGCCTGCGCACGTCTTGCCCGGAAGTCGATCTGCGGGGTGAGCGTGATGACCTTCTCAGGACAGGTGCTTTGGCACAAACCGCACTGCACGCAGGCGTCCTCCACGAATTTGAGGACGGGACGCTCGGGATCGGCGCGAAGCGCGCCGGTCGGGCAGACCGAAACACAGGACAGGCACAGCGTGCAACCGCCGGCGTCAACAGTGATCGCACCGATCGGTGCGCCCTCGGGCAAGGCGATCACGTCGACCGGCTTGGGCGCGAGGCGATGCAATTCACTGAGGCCAAAGCGAAGCAGATCGCCGCGCTTGCCGACCGTCCGGAAAGTCGCAGGAATATCGAGGCCGGCGAGGGGACCAATCCCCGTCAGTTGGTCAGCCAGCGTGTCGGGATCGTCGGTTTCGATCATGGTCACGCGGCTGCCCTCGAATCCGAGCCCGGCGAGAATGGTCTTGGCCGTGACGATCGTCTGCAACAATCCGGTCACGTCGTGTCGCGGCTTGGCGCGCAGGAGAAACCGGACGGCCGCCGCGCCATACGCGAATGCGCCGATAACGGCCTCCAGGCCGACCTGCGTCAACTCGTTGACGGTGAGGGGAAGCACGTTGGCTGGCAATCCGTCGCCGTGACGGGCGAGCGCATCGATCAGCGGCGTGCCGTGCTGGCCGTCATGCAGCAGCAGCACCGGATGCGTGCCGCCAGCTTCGCGATAGGCGAGCAATAGGGCGCGAAGGATCTGCAACTGGGTGTCGGCGGGCGGCAGCGCGTAGGATGCAGCTCCTGTGGGGCAGGCGGCCGCGCATTGCCCACAACCTGCGCAGACGTCTGCGTTGACAGCGACATGGTCGCCGTCCGGCGTAATCGCGCCGGTCGGGCAAAGATCTAGACAGCGATGGCATCCGATCAGCTTCGAGCGCGAATGCGCGCAGAGGCTGGGCGTGAAGTCGACATATCTCGGCTTGTCGAAACGTCCGACGAGATCGCGAGCGGCAAGCACCGCGCGCAGCACCGCCGCCGGATCTCTCGGATCAGCGCGGAGATAGCCGTCCCGCAGGTCGTGCGCCGGAAACAGCGGTGGCTCGCCTGAGAGGTCGAGCACCAGATCGCAGCGCGAGGTCGCCCCGTTGCGCGGAGCCCCGAACACGAAGCGGTCGCGCGAAGAGGGGTGGGGTTGCGCGTAGTCGTCGATCGTGAGCTCGAAGGCACCAAAATGTCCCCGCGCGTTGCGGATCGTGCCCTTTACGATCGGAAACAATGCCGCGGCAGGCGGCGTAACGTCGGTCGGCTGCTTGAGCATGACCGTGACATCGAGATGGTCTGCGAGCAGCCGCCCGGCTTCGATCGCGGCCTCGTCTCGCCCATAGATCAGGATGATGCCGTCACTCGACAATGTAACCAGCGGAAAGTCCGGTGCGGGAATTGCCGCCGCCGCGAGCAGCGCCGCCATCTTCGCGCCTGCATTCGCACCGTCGCGCGACCAGCCCGCCGTCTCGCGGATGTTGACGAAGGTGATCCCGCCGGGGCGATCGCCGACCTCATCGGTGAATTGCGCAGCCTGCTGCGTGCAGGCGACTGTCAGCGGGCCATCCGCCTTTGCCGCGTTGCGGAAATGATCGAGCTCCGCGCCGCAGAGATGGCGAAAGCTTCTGATCTCGCAGTTGGGGCACCCACGCCGGATCGCGGCCGTGTCGAGGCGCATCGTGTCTTCACACGAGCAGATCAGGACGGTCTTCGCTGGCTGCTCCAGGTGAATCCCTCCGCCAGTGCGGCGCCGACTTACGGACTCGCGCCATTCCTGCACCTCGTATAGATTTTCACTATCGGGAAGAAAAGGAAAGTGGAGGACGGCCTTGCGGTCGACCCCAACCAGCCACGTTTCCCTGGTGGAACCGATCCAACTGCCGCCGCCCTTCACGCTGGTCCGGTTGCGGGAGAGYGGAGACGCCTTTGCCCACGCTTGCGGCATTGCACCCAAGCGCGGCGCCGGCACGCTGGTGTGCGTCGGGCGGTTCGATCTCGCCGAATTCGCCGTGGTGCTCGAGCCAGGCGAGCTCTTGAGCACCGCGCGGCGCGCCTTCTACGCCGGCATGGTCGCGCTCACCGACGCTCTTCGCGCCTATGCGCCGCCCAACAAGACGGTTGCGATCGGCTGGCCCGGCTCCGTCGAGATCGACGGCGGGCTGGTCGGCGGGGGGYGGATGGGGTGGCCATCGTCGGCGCGCGAGGATGAGCCGCCCGCCTGGCTGGTGTTTGGCGCCATGATCCGGACAGTCGCAATGGCCGATCGGGGGCCCGGCGTTCAGGTGCTCGCGTCCGCGCTGGACGAGGAGGGGTTCGGCGAAGCAGGCGCCGTGCAGGTGACCGAGAGTTTTGCACGGCACCTGATGCGGGTGATCGATCGTTGGCAGGTCGATGGCTTTGACAGCGTCGCACGCGATTATCTCAGCCGGGTTCCCCGCGAGCGGCGGACCGTCCTGAGCATCGACGAGAGCGGCGATCTCCTCACGCGCCGCGTCGGTACCGGCAAGGTCGAGCGGAGCGAGCTCGTCGAGGCGCTCGCCAAGCCATCCTGGCTCGATCCGGAGCTCGGAGGGCCAAGGACGTGACCAGGGCTGTGAAACTGCTCCGCACCATCGCGCTCGATCCCTCCGACACCTTCGTGTTCGACGCGGCGGCAGAACCCGGCGAATGGGCCGTCTCCGGCGCGTTCCGCTTCTGCGACCAGGATCCGGCGACGTTGAGCGGCAAGGCGCGCGCAGCGTTCCGCAGCGGCTTCCTCGGAGTGCAATCCTGGGGCTGGTCGACGCTGGCTCAGATTGTGCCGGCGACGGAGGGCGATTGCCGGGCGCTGATCGAGCTCCTCGCCGGGCAACTCATCGATCGTTTCGGCGCGCCGGATCTGGCAGCCGCGCGGACGGCCGCCGAAGAGGAGGTCGCCTTTGTGCGGTCGCTCTGTTCGCATCCGATCAGTTCGCTCATCGCCGTCCACCGCTCGGTGCGCGACGGCGAAGTCCGCGAGACGTTCCGCAGGCTGCAGCTGCGGCCAGGGCAGGGGCACAGCAAGGCGTTCTCGTTCATGGAAGCCGAGGATGATGTCGAACCCGACAGCAATGTCAGGCTTGCCGATCTGAGCCAGGAGCCGCAGCGTCGATGAATGATTTCTGGATCGCATGTGGCCACCATCTGCTCGATCGCGAGGCGGGCGGGGGGCTTTGCGTCACCGACGAGTTCCTGAAGGTCTATTTCGTCCGGCCCGAGCTGATTCCGCCGGACGAAGCGTGCCCGGTCGAGCGGCGGCTGCACCGCGAGCTGCTTGCCGCTCCCCGCCGGGCGGTCAGTGCGGACGAGATCGCAGCGATTGTCGATGCGGATGCCCGGGAGAACTGGCGGCTCGTGCTTGCCGTTCGCGATCTCCTGGTGCGGCATCCGACCCTGGAGGCCGCCTATCTTGCAACCGTCCGGTCGGGGGGAACCGGATTGCCGCCGCTGTTCGTCAATCAACTCGTGCATGTCATCCTGCGCAATGCGCTGGACGGCTGCGATGACCCGTTCGTGCTGCGCGCCGCCGAGCTGTTCTTCCGCCCACAGCGCATCCTGCCGCATGAACGGGCCTTGCTGCTCGGCGATGAGGAGGTCGTCGGTGGGCAGAGCCCGACCCCGGTGCTCTCGCTGATGTCGATGCTGGGGGCCGTGACCGATGCCGAGCTGGACGTCTTGAGCGAGGGCAACGCCGACGATTATTGGCATCGAAGCGACCATTTCGACATGGCTTTCGATCTCACTGCGGGCGGACGCGGGCCGAGGGCGTTGGCGCAGGCGATGGCGCGCTGGATCTCCCATCTGCTCGGGATCGACGTCTTTATTGAGCCGCTGCGCGAACTGCGTGATGCGCGGCTCACCTGGTATGTCGGGCTCGACGCCGATGCGACCAGGCTCGGCGACCGTCTCTGGCATGGCGAGCAACTCGACGACCGCAGCGCCGGCCGCGTGCTTTCATTGTTCCGCCTGACGTTTGCAGACCCGAGTGCGGCCGCAGACGAGATCCAGGGCGAGCCGGTCTATCTCTTCCTGTCGATGAACTCCGATCAGAAGCTCCGGATGAAGCCGCAGAATTTACTGACGGGGCTGCCGATCAAACGCCTGGAGAGGGTGACATGAGCCCGGCTGCGCTGCCGCTTGTGCGCATCCCCGTCGGTATCGTGGTCGGGCGGTACAAGGCGGACTCGCCGTGGACCGACTTTGTCTGGCGCGCTGTCGCCGTGCTGCCGGACGGGCCGGACACGAAGTCCTGGACGGTGCTCCGTGACGAGGGCGGTGGGACGACGCTGTTCTATGCCGGCAGCACGACGGTCGATCTCTACAGTTCCGAGACGGCGCGCTATCGCGACAATCTTGCTACGGGTCGTCCGAGCATCTGGATAGTGTTGTCGCCTGCGGAAGGCACCTGGCCCTATTCGGTGGCTGTCGCCACCGCCGATCCTGCGGAAGGCGAGGCGTTCACGGAGGCGGGTGCGAATCTGGTCGAGGCCGTCCCCATGCCGGACGTGCTGCGTGAGCAGATTGAAAGCTTCGTTGCCGAGCACCACGTCGAACGGGAGTTCTTCAAACGCAAGCGGCGGCAGGCCGATCCGGAGGCGCTGGCGCGCCGGCAGCATGAAGGCGGACACGAATGAGTGAGGATAGGTTCCTGGCGCGCTGGTCCCGTCGCAAGCAGGAGGCAAAGGCGACCCCGACGCAATCGGATCCGGCAATGCGCGGTGACACGCAGTCGGCGCTGCCGCCCGCGGCGAAGGACGACGAAGCGGAGATCGACCTCTCGAGCCTGCCTTCGATCGACTTGATCACGTCAGCGACCGACATCACGGCGTTCTTGCGCAAAGGGATTCCGCAGGAGCTGACGCGTGCGGCGCTTCGTCGCGCCTGGAGCGCTGATCCCGCCATTCGCGACTTCGTGGGGCTTGCGGAAAGCGCATGGGACTTCAACGATCCGACCGCGATGCCGGGCTTTGGTCCGCTGGATTGTTCGGAGGCAGAACTGGCCGCGTTCGTGGACAGAATCGTCGGCGGCCTCAGCAAGTCAGCCGAGACGCTGTCTGAGACGCCGGTTGAAGTCACGGATTCTTCGCGGGAATTGCGCCAGGTCGAGAGATCGAATGTCGAGATCGTCGCCGAAGAAGCCGTGCCTTCCGAGCCCGCACCTGTTCCTGCTGCGGCGCAACTAACGGCGGCTGAAAGCACTGAAGCTGAAAGCACTGAAGGCGAACACCTGTCGCTTCCCCGCCGCACGCATGGTGGCGCGCTGCCCCGCTAGGGCTCTCCGACGAAAGGCCATAGCCTCGGACTATGGGAGGCGATTGACCCTCCGCTGGGCGAGGACTACGCTTCGTCTAGCGCTTTGTAGTAAAAGAAAAATCAGCACCTGGGACTTGGATGGGAGGGTCCACGTGCGTGATGATGGCCTTGAGCGAGCCATTTACGCCGCTGGCGGCGTCGCTGGGCTTGCGCGCAAAATCGGCATCAGCCAACCCTCCGTTTCGAACTGGAACCAGGTGCCCGCACAACGGGTGATTGCGGTCGAAGCGGCGACCGGCGTATCGCGCAAAGACTTGCGGCCTGATCTGTACGGCGAGCCGCTTCTGTCCGAAGGGCTGATTGAACCCGTCGATGCGGCGCGTGCGCAGGAATATCTGCTACTCGCGACGCTCTTGTCCGCAGCACCGTCAAGAAGGCTGCTCGATCAACTGGCCGCATTGATCGGTGATGCGACGCCGCTCGGGCGCGCGCATGCTGAGCTGGCGGCGGCCGCCGCCAATGCCGTCGCAGCGCAAGCCGAACGCGAATATTTCGATCTGTTCGTCGGTCTCGGCCGCGGCGAGCTCTTGCCCTATGCCTCCTACTATTTGACGGGATTTCTCAACGAGCGGCCGCTGTCGCGCCTGCGCGCCGATCTCGCCGCGTCCGGTATCGCGCGCGCCGCGAATAATTCGGAGCCGGAAGATCACGCCGCCGTCCTGTGCGAGATCATGGCAGGTTTCGCGGGAGGCCGCTTCCCTGCGTCGTTCGAGGCGCAGCGCGCATTCTTCGACAAGCACGTCGGGCCCTGGATCGGGCGGCTGTTCGCCGACATCGAGGGCGCGGAGAGCGCCGTCTTCTATCGTGCGGTCGGCGCGCTCGGTCGCGCCTTTATCGAGATCGAGACGGAGGCATTCACGTTCGCCAACTGACCTGCACCGGCGGGTCCAGGAGAGATGCGATGAGTGAAGAGAGGAAAGCCACAGTCGGGCGCCGCGATTTCCTGCGCAAGGTCGGCGCCGGCACGGTGGGCGCCGGCGCGACGCTCGCGACACCGCTGGTCGGGTCCGCGCAGGCTGACAGCGAAACCAACGATGAGAAGCGAAAGGCGCGCTACAAGGAAACCGATCACGTCAAGGCCTTCTATCGCGTCAATCGTTATCCGGCCAAGGGAGGTTGACCGTGCTGATCAAGCGAGCAAACCACCGTTCCCTGCGCCATGGTTCCGTTGCCGAGTCCCTTGCGGGGCAGGGCGGCGGTCTCGACCGCCGCAGCTTCTTGCGCAAATCCGGTCTCGCCGGCGGCGCGCTCGCCGCGCTCGGCACGCTGCCGGTCGGCGGCGTGCGCAAGGCGGAGGCGGCGACGGCCGGTCCGCTCACCGCAGGTGCGAGCGTCCGCAAGAGCATCTGCACGCATTGCTCGGTTGGGTGCACGGTGACGGCCGAGGTCCTGAACGGGGTATGGATCGGCCAGGAGCCGAGCTGGGATTCTCCGATCAATCGCGGCTCGCATTGTGCCAAGGGCGCATCCGTGCGCGAGCTCGTGCACAGCGAGCGACGGCTGCGCTACCCGATGAAGCTCGTCGGCGGCCAGTGGACCCGCGTGTCCTGGGATACCGCAATCAACGAGATCGGCGACAAACTTCAAACCGTACGTGAGAAGTCGGGCCCTGATTCCGTCTATTGGCTTGGCTCGGCCAAGATGACCAATGAAGGCGCCTACCTGTTCCGCAAGCTTGGCGCATTCTGGGGAACCAACAACACCGATCACCAGGCCCGCATCTGCCATTCGACCACCGTCACCGGCGTCGCCAACACCTGGGGCTACGGCGCGATGACCAACAGCTACAATGATATCCGCAATGCGAAGACGCAGGTCATCCTGGGCGGCAATCCGGCTGAGGCGCATCCGGTCTCGCTGCAGCACCTGCTCGAGGGCAAGGAACTGCAAAAGGCCAACTTCGTCGTCATCGACCCGCGCCTGACGCGCACCGCCGCGCACGCGACGGAATATGTGCGGATGCGGCCGGGCACCGACATCCCCGTGCTTTACGGCATGATGTGGCACATCCTCCAGAACGGCTGGGAGGACAAGGAGTTCATCCGGCAGCGGGTCTACGGGTTCGACGATCTCCGCAAGGAAGTGGAAAAGTGGAATCCGGAAGAAGTCGAGCGCGTCACCGGCATTCCCGGCGAGCAGCTCAAGCGCGTCGCCAAGATGTTTGCCACCGAAAAGCCGGCCACGCTGATCTGGGCCATGGGCCAGACCCAGAAGACCGTCGGCACCGCCAACGTGCGGGCCAGCTGCATCCTGCTGCTGATGACCGGTAATGTCGGCGGCGAGGGTAAGGGAGCCAACATCTTCCGCGGTCATGACAACGTGCAGGGCGCAACCGACGTCGGGCTCGATATCGTGACGCTGCCGTTCTACTACGGCCTCGCCGAGGGCGCCTGGAAGCATTGGTCGCGGGTTTGGGAGGTCGACTATGACTTCCTGAAGTCGCGGTTCGATTCCAAGCAGATCATGGAAACCCCCGGCATTCCGCTGACCCGCTGGTTCGAGGCGGTGACGCTGCCAAAGGATCAGGTCGCGCAGAAGGACAGCGTGAAGGCGGTGTTCGTGCAGGGAC
>NZ_JBFUES010000068.1:0-14691 GCF_056403875.1 Bradyrhizobium sp. P2_E8 | reverse complement strand
GCGACGCAGCAGGCGCAGACAAGACGCAAGAAGTCCTCTACGAGGTCGCCGACCATATCGCGACCATCACGTTGAATGCGCCGGAGCGCATGAACACGATCTCCGGGCCGATGCTGAACGATCTGGCGCGGCTGCTAACCGAGGCCAATGAGGACAAGAACGTCCGCGTCGTGATCCTCACCGGCAAGGGGCGGGCATTCTGCGCGGGTCTCGACCTGCGCAAGGAGCGCGACGGCAATGGCCTCAGCGCGGCGTCCTCTCCGACCACGATCAACCTGCGCAACACGCCGCCGACGGTCTTGCAGGCGATGGACAAGCCGACCATCTGCGCCGTCAACGGCGGCGCCGCCGGCTACGGCATGGACACCGCGCTCGGCTGCGACATCCGCATCATGGCGGAATCCGCAAAACTCGCGGCCGCCTTCGTCAAGCGCGGCGTGGTGCCGGAGTCCGGCGGCACCTGGCTGTTGCCGCGCATGCTCGGTTGGGCCAAGGCCTCCGAGCTGATTTTCACCGGCCGCACGCTGAGCGCGCGCGAGTGCCTGGAATGGGGCCTTGCCAATGAGGTCGTGCCGGACGCCGACTTGATGAACCGCGCCACTGCGATTGCCCGCGAAATCGCCGCCAATGCGCCGCTCGCGGTGCAGGCCTCCAAGCGCATGATGCGGATGGGCCTGAACGAGACCTTCTCCGATCACGTCCACCACGTCTATCTTCAGCTCCTGCCGCTATTTAAGACGCAGGACATGGCCGAGGGCATGAAGGCCTTCATGGAGAAGCGCGAGCCGAAATTCGAGGGGCGGTAGTCTTGGCCTGTAGCCCGGATGGAGCGTAGCGTAATCCGGGGGCTTGTGCTTGAGCCCCGGATTGCGCTCCCATCCATCCGGGCTCCCTTACCGTCTTAGCAGCGACAGATTTTGTGCCTATATGAGTGGGGTCACTGACTTCCGGATGATCCCCATGACCCCCGTCTCCATCCTGCTCAACCTGCTCTGGATCCTCATCGGCGGCGCCTGGATGGCGTTCGGCTGGCTGGTCGCGGCCGTCATCATGGCCATCACCATCATCGGCCTGCCCTGGGCGCGGGCGGCGTTCAACATCGCCGTCTATACGCTGCTGCCGTTCGGCTCGAAGGCGGTCAGCCGCTACGAAGTCACTGGCATGAGCGATATCGGCACCGGTCCGCTCGGCGTGATCGGCAACATCATCTGGTTCGTGCTCGCCGGCTGGTGGCTGGCGCTCGGCCATCTCGTGACCGCGCTGGTTCTGGCGATCACCATCATCGGCATCCCCTTTGCCTGGGCGCATCTCAAACTTGCTGGCATCGCGCTCTGGCCGATCGGGAAGGTGATCGTGCCGGCCTAGGGCGAACGCACAGGATGGGTAGAGCGCGCGCGAAACCCATCAGTCCGTCCGCCGGTGACGAAGCATGATGGGTTTCGCAAGGGCTCAACCCATCCTACGCGGGCTGATCAGTCATTCGCGCCGACCTCCGTAAAAAGGAACCCCGCCGGCGTCTTGGTGAAGACGAAGATGAGCTCGCCGCAGAAGACGAAGTAATTGTCATTGTTCTCTTGATCGCGATCGTAGACGGCCTTGCCGCGCTGGATACACGCGCGATTTTTCGCCGTGAACGAGGTCGGATAGGTCTTGGCGCGAAATTGCGCGGCGTCGCGAACTGCGCTGTCGTTCATAAACGGCAACCGTGTCATACCGGCGACGGCGGCGGAATCGTTTGTCCTCAGCGCCGCGCGAAACTTCTCTATGAAGCCATCGAATTCCTTCTGCAAGGCAGGAGAAGCGACGGCTTTCTTCGGCGCTTGGGCCACGGCTGGAGCAAGGTTCACGAAAGCGGTTGCGAGCATAATTCTCAGCAAAAATCCCACGGGTCGACTCCGTCCATCGACCATCAAGGTCTTCCGACCGATCCAAATCCATGGTGTTCTGTCGCGTCAAGGACTTTCTGGCTCGCCGGCGCAGCGTTAACCCCGCCCAGGCAAGGCGGACTTGCAGACCATCGGCTTCATTGCCCTCACACTGCCGGAACTGCCACGCGCTCAATCGCCTTTCGCACACAATTCCTCGCGTTGCCCGACAGGCAAAACACGCCACATGCAGGTCAAGGCATAGGTCCGCAGATATTCTGATTGACCGAATTTATCTATTCGGTTAAACCGCAAGCCATCCCAGCCCGCCAAAGGGGCGTTTCGCGATCGTCACGATACGTGAGCCGGGATGCGATGGACGCGGCAGCGCCGGCGCGTGACGGATGGCAGGGCGGGCTACGCCTGTGAGCCATTGCGATCCGCGGATCGACACGGCGCGGTCACTGCGTCTCACTTCGGCTTCGGGGGCGAGCACGCGCGAGCTTCCGGATGTCCGGGGAGGGACGTCCGCGGACGGCAAAAGCGTGTGGTCCTGACGCCCGGGGTCTGTGCGTCAAGGCTTGCGGTGGTGTGAGCTGCCCGACCGGGTGGCGCATCGGTCAGCCGCAAGGCGACGGGGGCAATAGTGCATCGCTCCCCGGGGAGAGCGCGCCATAAGCCGTAAAACCATTGCGCAGGGAAGGCCGGGATGTCCCGGCATCAACTGTGGTCACCCCGCGTGCGTTTCCCGCGTGCGGACCCTGGGTGCCAGCCGGCGCCCGGCCTTCCCTGCGCCCTTTCTTCTCGATGAGGGCGAAACTGACAGCAAAAGCTCGGGCGCCTGCGCCGCGAGACCGCGGACGTGCGTGTGCGCCCGTCAGCAAGGCGTAGTCCAGCCCACGATCGCTGATGTTGCCGCGCCGCCCCCAACTTCACCTTGCGCTGCGGCAAAAAACTTGCACACTCGGCCGAGCCGGGCAGTCAAGCGAGCTCGAACCAGGGGAGCGAGCCATGTCCCTCCAGACATTACCATCCGACGCCGCAGATTCTCGCCCCAATCGCCCGGAGGACGTCCAGGCGCTGGAGGCGGACGCCCGGCTGCGGGACGACATTCGCCTGCTCGGGCGCATCCTGGGCGACACGGTGCGCGACCAGGAGGGCGCCGACTTGTTCGACCTGGTCGAGCGCATCCGCCAGACCTCGATCCGGTTCCACCGCGACGAGGACCGGCTCGCCCGCCGCGAGCTCGAGCAGATCCTCGACAGCATGTCGACCTCCGAGACGGTGCGGATCGTCCGTGCCTTCAGCTATTTCTCCCACCTCGCCAACATCGCCGAGGACCAGAACAACATCCGCCAGATGCGCGCCCGTACCGCAGCCAAAAATGGCGGCTCGGGCGTGCTGGCGGACACGCTGGCCCATGCCAAGGCCGCAGGCATCGGTGCCGATGCCTTGCGCAACTTCTTCAAGACCGCACTCGTCAGCCCGGTCCTGACCGCGCATCCGACCGAGGTCCGCCGCAAGAGCACCATGGATCGCGAGATGGAGGTCGCGGCCCTGCTCGACCGCCGCGAGCGCGTCGCACTGACTGAAGACGAGGCCGCCGCCAGCGACGAGCAGCTCCGCCGCGAGGTGCTGACGCTGTGGCAGACCAATCTCTTGCGCCGGACCAAGCTCACCGTGCTCGACGAGGTCGCCAACGGCCTGTCGTTCTACGACTATACCTTCCTGCGCGAGGTGCCGCGGCTGGTCAACGTGCTGGAGGACCGGCTGGAGGAGGGCGGCGAGCAGGCGGCCAGCGAGCTCGCCTCGTTCCTGCGCATGGGCAGCTGGATCGGCGGCGACCGCGACGGCAATCCCTTCGTCACCGCCGACGTGATGCGCGGCACGCTGCGGCTGCAGTCGAGCCGGGTGATGCAGTTCTATCTGAACGAGCTGCACGTGCTCGGCGCCGAGCTGTCGATCGCGGCCCATCTCGCCGACGTCTCCGAGGAGCTGCGCACGCTGGCGGAGCGCTCGCCGGACACCTCGCCGCACCGGAGCGGCGAGCCGTATCGCCTCGCGGTCTCCGGCATCTATGCCCGGCTGACCGCAACGGCGGAAAAGCTCGAGGTCGAGATCACGCGCCGGCCGGTCGGCAAGGGCGCGCCGTACGAGAGCGTGAAGGAGCTGCAAGCCGATCTCGACGTGCTGCACCGCTCGCTGATCTCCAACAACGCCCGCGTCATCGCCCGCGGCCGGTTGCGGCTGCTGCGCCGCGCGGTGGACTGCTTCGGCTTCCATCTGGCGCGGCTCGACATCCGCCAGAACTCGGCCGTGCATGAACGCACCATCGCCGAGCTGATGGACGCCGCCAATCCCGGCATGTCCTATCTTGCGCTCGGCGAGGACGCGCGCATCTCGCTGCTCACCAACGAACTGCGCTCGACGCGCGCGCTGGTGTCCCCGTTCGTCAAGTACAGCGACGAGACCATGGGCGAACTCAACGTCTTCCATGCCGCCGCGGAGGCGCATGCGAAGTTCGGCTCGGACGCGATCCCCCAATGCATCATCTCGATGTGCAAGGGCATGTCCGACATGCTCGAGGTCGCGGTGCTGCTGAAAGAGGTGGGCCTGGTCCATCCCTCCGGGCGCAGCGCGATCAACGTCGTGCCGCTGTTCGAGACCATCGAGGATTTGCAGGCGTCAAGCAGCATCATGGATCGCATGCTGTCGCTGCACGATTACCGCCGCCTCGTCGACAGCCGCGGCAGCGTGCAGGAGGTCATGCTCGGCTACTCCGACAGCAACAAGGATGGCGGCTTCGTCACTTCGGGCTGGGAGCTCTACAAGGCCGAGATCAACCTCGTCGACGTGTTCGAGCGCCATGGCGTGCGCCTGCGCCTGTTCCACGGCCGCGGCGGCTCGGTCGGCCGCGGCGGCGGGCCGAGCTACGACGCCATTATCGCGCAGCCCGGCGGCGCGGTGAACGGCCAGATCCGCATCACCGAGCAGGGCGAGATCATCTCGTCGAAATATTCCAACGCCGAGGTCGGCCGCAACAATCTGGAGATCCTGGCCGCCGCGACGCTGGAGGCGAGCCTCTTGCATCCGCGCCAGAGCGCGCCCCGCCGCGAATATCTGACCGCGATGGACGAGCTCTCAAGTCTCGCCTTCAAGGCCTATCGCGGCCTCGTCTACGAGACCGACGGTTTCGTCGATTATTTCTGGGCCTCGACCGTCATCAACGAGATCGCGACGCTCAACATCGGCAGCCGCCCGGCCTCGCGCAAGAAGACCCGCGCGATCGAGGACCTTCGCGCCATTCCCTGGGTGTTCTCCTGGGCGCAGTGCCGCCTGATGCTGCCGGGCTGGTACGGCTTTGGCAGCGCGGTCGAGCAATGGATCGCCGAGCATCCCGACAAGGGTATGCCGTTCCTCAAGGAGCTCTACAAGGAATGGCCGTTCTTCCGGATGCTCTTGTCGAACATGGACATGGTGCTCGCCAAGAGCTCGATCGCGATCGCCTCGCGCTATGCCGAGCTGGTGCCGGATGAAGCCTTGCGCGAAAAGATCTTCGGCCGCATCCGCCGCGAATGGCATTCCTGTATCGAGACGCTGCTGGACATCATGGGCCAGGACCGGCTGCTGCAAGGCAACCCGCTGCTCGAACGCTCCGTGCGCCACCGCTTTCCCTATCTCGATCCGCTCAACCACGTGCAGGTCGAGCTGCTGAAAGAGCACCGCGCGCAGAACCCGGACGAGCAGGTGCTGCGCGGGATTCAGCTGACCATCAACGGTATCTCGGCGGGCTTGCGGAATACGGGTTAGCAACGCGGCGTCTTCTCGCCTCGTTGCTAACGTGGTTGGCCGGGGCAAGCCCGGCCGTGAGGCCGCAGCTATCAGGGCTTCATTGCGCCTTGTACACTGGTGTAAACGGCATAGAGTGACGACGAGCCACAGATATAAAGTCTGTTTCGCTGCTGCCCGCCGAAGCTCAGGTTGGCGACGGTTTCCGGGATGTGAATTTTGCCAAGCAGTTGGCCGTTGGCCGTATAGCAGCGCACGCCGTCTTCGTTCGGATCGCCCCAGCCCACCGAACACCAGACCCGTCCCTCGGTGTCACAGCGGACGCCGTCGGTAATGCTCGGCTTCGGCATTTCTGCGAAGACTTTGCTGTTCGACACCTTCCCCGCTGCCACATCGAGGTCGAATACGCGGATATGGGATGGGTTGTCTGGTCCGTCCGTGAATCCGGTGTCGCAGATATAGAGCTTCTTTTCGTCGGGTGAGATGGCGAGTCCATTGGGCTCCACGAAGTCGTCGACGACGACCTTGATGTCGCCGGTCTTCGGGTCGACGCGGTAGACGTTCTTTTTCTCCTGCTCGGGGTCCGCCTTGACGCCCTCGTAGAAGCCGCCGATGCCGTAGGCCGGATCGGAGAACCAGATCGCGCCATCGGCGGTGACGACCGCATCGTTCGGCGAGTTCAATCGCTTGCCATTGAATTTGTCGGCAATGATGGTGATCGAGCCGTCGAGTTCGGTGCGCGTCACACGCCGCCCGCTATGCTCGCACGTGATCAGGCGTCCTTCGCGATCGATCGTGTTGCCGTTCGAGTTCATCGAGGGTTGACGGTAGACGCTGGTATGACCGTCATCCTCCGAGAAGCGCATGATGCGATTGTTGGGGATGTCGCTGAACAGCAGATATCGTCCAGCTGCAAAATACACGGGACCTTCGGCCCACCGGAAGCCGGTTGCAACACGCTCGACCGCCATGGTGCCGGCGAAGGCCGGGAAGTCGGCAGGCCCGAACGTTGGCGGCCCCTTCTTGGCGGATTCCAGACGGGAGTCTGGGTAGCGGCTGCCGGGAAGTGGTCCCAAGGGCAATGGGGCTGTCGATATCGTCGGAGTGCCGGTCTGGCCCAATGGTGCGACGGAGGCTGCCAGAGTTGCGTTCATGGTAACGCCGGTCGCGGCTACCGCCGCTGCCGCGCCCTTCAAGAGGGTGCGGCGCCCGAGGCAGGGCTCATCAGTACCGGTAGAAATGGTCAGTGATTTTGTCATAGTCGCCTCCCATTTTTTTGTGGAAGGAAACCATTCGCCCGCAATCGGGCGTAATGCGGGCGATCTCCGGCCGGACAACCGGAGATCGCAGCGCAACAATGACCGGGAATTCGATTACACGGGATCCCAGGGGAAGATGTCGGCGGAGCGGTCGAGCTTGTAGAACGAGCCCTTCAGCGCCGGCATGCCGTGTTCGGCGATCGATTGCGGCGTCCAGCCTTCGCTCCGGTGCACCGAGCGCAGCGGGCGGTTCTGGCTGAACAGGAACAGCTCGTTCATGCGCGCGCCGAAGATTTGCCCGCTGACGTCCTTGGCGGCATCGGAGAGCAGATAGGCGCAGACCGGCGCGATCTTCTCTGGTCCCATCTGCTTGATCTTCTCGACGCGCGCCTTCTCGGCTTCGGTCTCGGTCGGGATGGTGCCGATCATGCGGGTCCAGGCGAACGGCGAGACGCAGTTGGAGCGGACGTTGAAGCGGCCCATGTCGAGCGCGATCGACTTCGACAGGCCGACGATGCCGAGCTTGGCGGCGGCGTAGTTGGCCTGGCCAAAGTTGCCGATCAGGCCCGAGGTCGAGGTGAAGTGCACGAAGGAGCCAGACTCCTGCTCGCGGAAAATCCGCGCCGCGGCGTGGCTGACGTAGAACGAGCCCATCAAATGCACCTTGATGACGGCCTCGAACGCCTCCACGCTCATCTTGTGGAAGATCATGTCGCGCAAGATCCCGGCATTGTTGACGACGCCATCGAGCCGGCCGAAATGATCGGTCGCGGTCTTCACGATCTTGCTGGCGGGGATCGCTTCCGCCACCGATTCGAAATTGGCGACCGCCGCGCCGCCGCGCTTCTTGATCTCCTCGACCACCTCCTCGGCGGGAGAAGCGCTCGAACCGGCACCGTCGGCGGCGACGCCGGGATCGTTGACGACGACCTTGGCGCCTTCCGCCGCGCACAGCAGCGCGATCTCCCGCCCGATGCCGCGGCCTGCGCCGGTGACGATGATGACCTTGTCTTGCAGTGATTTTGTCATTGGACTCTCCTGTTGCCCCTCGTCATTCCGGGGCGCGCAAAGCGCGAACCCGGAATCTCGAGATTCCGGGTCTGGTGCTTCGCACCATCCCGGAATGACGAAGGTGGTTAGCGTTCGTTCGTAAACACGATCGTGCCTGATGCTGCGAACATGCCGCCGACACCATGGCACACCGAAATCTTCGCGTTCGGCACCTGCGCCGGCGCGATGCCGCGCATCTGGCGTACGCTCTCCTGGAGCGCGTACATGCCGTACATGCCCGAATGCATGTAGGAGAGACCGCCGCCATTGGTGTTGAGCGGCAGCTTAGCCCCGGGCCGCGTGTTGCCGTCGGCGATGAACTTTCCGGTCTCCTCATGCGGCATGAAGCCGAGGTCGCCGAGGCCGAACAGCGGCAGATGCGCGAACGCGTCGTAGATCATGAGATGGTCGACGTCCCTGTGCGCGATGCCGGCTTCCTTGAAGGCGAGGGGGCCGGCGGTCTTGAACGCGCGCGAGGAGTTGAAGGTCTCCATCTGGCTGACCATCGGCGTTTCCACGCTCTCGCCGGTGCCCATGATGTAGACGGGCTTGCGCGGAAAATCCCTGGCGCGGTCGGCCGAGGTCAGGATCAGGGCGCCGCCGCCGTCGGTGACGAGGCAGCACTGCAGAAGCCGGAACGGATAGGCGATCATGCGCGAATTGAGGACATCGGCGACCGTGATCGGATCCTTCATCATCGCGCGCGGATTTTTTGCCGCCCATTCCCGCTGCACCACGGCGACCGAAGCAAGCTGCTCATGGGTGATGCCGTAGGTCTTCATGAAGCGCAGCACGGGGATCGGGAACATGCTGGGCGGGCCGTAGACGCCATAGGGCGCCTCGAACTGGCCGTTGAGGCTGTCCGCCGGCGTGGAGCGCGGCAGCTTGCCGATCATCGACTTGCCACTTTCCGCATGCGTGATCAGCACGGTCTTGCACAGGCCGGCCTCGATCGCCGCGGCGGCATGACGAACATGCAGCATGAAGGAGCAGCCGCCGACCGAGGTGCCGTCCACCCAGGTCGGCTTGATGCCGAGATAGTGGCAGACCTGCTGCGGCGTTTCGACCGCGGTGGCAAAGCCGTCGATGTCGGAGAGCTTCAGCCCGGCGTCCGCAATGGCGTTGAGCGCCGCGTCCGCGTGAAGCTGGAGCTGCGACATGTTGGGTACGACGCCGAGTTCGGTGGTCTCGGCCGCGCCGACGACGGCAACCTGGTTGCTGCGCATGGCTTACCCCTTCGCCGGACGGAAGACGGGAAGGGTGATCTTGTCGTCGAGCTCCTGGAAGGCGACCTCGAGCTTCATGTCGAGCTCGAGCGCCTCCGGGGTCTGCGGGCAGTCGATGATGTTGCTCATCATCCGCGGTCCCTCGGCAAGCTCGACCACGGCGATCGCATAAGGCGGTGCGAAGCCGGGCGCGGCGGGACGGTGGTTGATCACGTAGCTGTAGAGGAAACCCTTGCCGCTCGCCTTGAAGATGCTGACCTTGCGCGAGGCGCAGGACGGGCAGAACGGGCGCGGCGGGAAGTAGACGTGCGCGCAGGCGTCGCAGCGTTGCAGACGCAGTTCGCCCGCTTTCGTGCCGTCCCAGAAATGCTGGGTTTCCGGCGTCGGTTTTGGTCGCGCGCGCTGCGGTTCGGCCATGTCGGCGGGTCCTCCCGGGCAGCAGGCCTTTGTGCCTGCCTGTTTCGATCTTGATGCGACAATCGACCATGGCGCGTCAACGGTCCAGCAATGCGCATGCATGCCATCATGCGCACAATGCTTGTGTCGAACTGAGGCAGCGCTATAGATTGCGCGCGCAGATATTCCGTGAGACAGACATGCCCGATTTTCCGACACTTGCGAAGCTCGCCGACGACCTCGAAAGCGGCCGCACCACCTCCCGCAGGCTGGTCGAGGCCTGCATCGCCAGGATCGCCGACCCCGCCGGCGAAGGCCAGCGCACCTTCATCCACGTCGACAAGGATGCGGCGCTYGCGACCGCGGACGCGATGGACGGCTTGCGCAAGGTCAAGGCCGCGCCGTCGCGCTATGCCGGTATCCCGATCTCGATCAAGGATCTCTTCGATATCAGGGGACAGACGACGCGCGCCGGCTCGCGTGCGCTCGACGATTCCGATCCGGCGGAGCACGACGCCGCGACGGTCGAGCGGCTGCGCAAGGTCGGCTTCGTCCTGATCGGGCGGACCAACATGACCGAATTCGCCTATTCCGGCATCGGCATCAATCCGCATTACGGCACACCGAAGGGGGCCTGGAACCGGGCCGAGGGCCACGTGCCCGGCGGCTCGTCCTCGGGCGCGGCGGTGTCCGTGCTCGATGGCATGGCGCACGGCGCACTCGGCACCGACACCGGCGGCTCCTGCCGGATTCCCGCCGCCTTCAACGGCATCGTCGGCTACAAGCCGACGCAGCGCCGTGTGCCGCTCGACGGCGCGGTGCCGCTGTCATTCTCGCTCGACAGCATCGGGCCTCTGGCGCGATCGGTCAGTTGCTGTGCCATACTCGACGCCGTGCTCGCCAACGAGCCGGTCGTCGCGCTGAAGCCGCGGCCGATCCAGGGCATGCGGCTGGCGGTGCCCACCACGATCGCGCTCGACGATCTCGATGCGGCAGTGGCCGAGACCTTCGAGCGCGCGCTGAAGACACTTTCTGATCATGGCGCCAGCATCGAGCGCATCGAGATGGCGGAATTCCACGACATCGGACCGATGAACGCCAAGGGTGGTTTTGCCGCGTCCGAGAGCTACGCCTGGCACCGCTATCTCATCACGGCCAAGGGCGACGTTTACGATCCCAGGGTCTACGTGCGCATCATGCGCGGCGAGGCACAGAGTGCGGCCGATTACATCGATCTCCTCAACGAGCGCCGCTCGCTGATCGCCCGCGTCAATGCTCGCATCGCGCCCTATGACGCCTTGGTGCTGCCGACCACCGCCAACACGCCGCCGAAGATCGCCGATCTCGCCGACGACAAGGCATTCACCACCCAGAACCTGCGCGCGCTGCGCAATTGTACCCTGATCAACATGATCGACGGCTGCGCCATCTCTCTCCCCGCGCATCGCGAGGGCGACGTTCCCGTCGGCCTGATGCTGGCGGGTGCGGGCGGATCGGACCGCCATATCTTCGAGCTTGCCGCCGGCATGGAGGCCGTAATTCGTGTTTGACCTGACTTTCATCGTCGATGCCCAGGACACCACCACGCCGCTGACGCTGGCGATCGACCAGATGGTCATCGCCGGCTGGACCGGCCGCGATCCCATCGCGCGCGACAAGCACATCGCCGAGCTGCAAGAGATGGGCATCGCCCCGCCGGCCTCGACCCCGATCTACTATCGCGCCTCGGCACGGCGGCTGACCCTGGAAGACCGCATCGAGTGCTGCGGCGGCGATTCCAGCGGCGAGGTCGAGTTCGTGCTGATCGGCTGGCAGGGCCGCGTCTTCGTCGGCTGCGGCTCCGACCACACCGACCGCAAGGTCGAGGCCTACAACGTCACGGTGTCCAAGCAGATGTGCGACAAGCCGATCGCCTCGACGCTGTGGGAGCTCGAGGACGTCATCGGCCACTGGGACAGGATGATCCTGCGCTCCTACGCCTGGATCAAGGGCGAGCGCGTGCTCTACCAGGAGGGCACGCTGGACGCGATGCTGCCGGTCGCCGACCTCATCGCGCGCGGTTTCGATGGCAAGACATTTCCCGACGGCTGCGCTATGTTCGGCGGCACCTTCGCCGCCAAGGGCGGCATCCGCCCGGCCGACCGGTTCGAGTTCGAGCTGGAGGACCCGGTGCTGAAGCGGATGATCAAGCACGGGTATGACGTGGTGACGTTGCCGGTGCTGGGTTAGCTCTCTCCACCGTCATTGCGAGCGAAGCGAAGCGAAGCAATCCAGAGTCTCTCCGCGGGAACCAGTCTGGATTGCTTCGTCGCAAGGGCTCCTCGCAATGACGGGGACCGGTCGTCGGAAATCGGGTGGTTGTGGAGGCCGCGATCTGCGACATAACTTCCGTCATTCCGGGGCGCGACGAAGTCGCGAGCCCGGAATCCATTCATCCGCGGTTTCTGCGGCCCGATGGATTCCGGGCTCGCGCCCAAGAGGGCGCGCCCCGGAATGACGGAAGTGGATAGGATGGCCCCGATGCCAATCGCGAAACGTGTTCCCGCCAGCCTCGATGAGACGACTGAAATTGCTGCCCACGTCGATGCCCTCGACTGGCCTCAAATCACCTCTGAGCTCGACTCCCAGGGCTGCGCCGTCCTGAAAAACCTGCTGACGCCGGACGAATGCCGCGCCGTCGCCGCGCTCTATCCCGATGACGCAAACTTCCGCAGCCGCATCGTCATGGGCCGCCACGGTTTTGGCCGCGGCGAGTACAAATATTTCTCCTACCCGCTGCCCGATCTGATCGCGCAGCTGCGCCCGGCGCTCTACGCGCATCTGCAAGGCGTCGCCAATCGCTGGAACGAGGCGATGGGGATCGACATCCGCTACCCTGCCGCGCATGCGGCGTTCCTGAAGCGCTGCCACGAGGCGGGACAGGCGCGCCCGACGCCGCTGCTGCTGCAATACGAGACCGGTGACTACAACTGCCTGCACCAGGACCTCTATGGCGAGCACGTGTTCCCGATCCAGGTCGCGATCCTCTTGTCCGAGCCTGGACGTGACTTCACCGGCGGCGGGTTCGTGCTGACCGAGCAGCGCCCGCGCATGCAGTCCCGCGCCGAGGTGGTGCCGCTGGCGCAGGGCGACGCCGTCGCCTTTGCTGTGCATCACCGCCCGGTGCAGGGGACACGCGGCACGTATCGCGTTAACCTCCGCCACGGCGTTAGCCGCATCCGATCCGGCCAACGCCATACGCTGGGTGTGATCTTTCATGATGCCAAATGAGCACAGGAATTGACGGCGGATCTGTTTGATAGCGTCGCGGACGCGCAGCCCTGGCGTGAAGAGATCGCCGATGGTGCCGTGCTGCTGCGCGCATTCGTCAGGCCGATCGAGAGCGAGCTGATTGCCGCGGTGCGTGCGATCGTTGCACAGTCGCCGTTCCGGCGGATGACCACGCCCGGCGGTCATCTGATGTCGGTGGCGATGACCAATTGCGGCGCGCGGGGCTGGATCACCGACCACACCGGCTATCGCTACGATCCGATCGATCCGCGAACCGGCGCGCCATGGCCCGCGATGCCGCCGGTGCTCCGCGACCTGGCCCTGCGCGCGGCGGAGCAGGGCGGGTTCACCGGCTTTGCGCCCGATGCCTGCCTCGTCAATCGCTACACACCCGGCACGCGGCTGTCGCTGCATCAGGACAAGGACGAGCTGGACTATGCGGCGCCGATCGTCTCGGTCTCGCTGGGGCTGCCCGCGACCTTCCTGTTCGGCGGCATGGCGCGCAGCGACAAGCCGCGCCGCTTCCGGCTCGTCCATGGTGACGTCGTGGTCTGGGGCGGCCCTAACCGGCTCGCCTATCACGGCGTGGCGGCGCTCGCCGACGGCGAGCATCCGCTGCTCGGACGGCAGCGCATCAACCTGACGTTTCGCCGGACGCAGTGATCCATCCCCTCATCCTGAGGAGCGCGGCCTTGCGCGCGTCTCGAAGGATGAAGGCCGAGCTGCGAGATACGGGCCTTTCATGCTTCGAGACGGCGCTTCGCGCCTCCTCACCATGAGGCTCACTAAGGCTTCGGCGGGTGGATGAACGCCCACGGGCTGATTTCGGAGTCCCGCGTCACCTCGACCGAGATTAGATACGGCCCGCCATGGGCGAGCGCCTTCTCCATCGCCGCCTTGAACTGATCCGGCGCGGTGACGCGCGCGGCCGCGACGCCGAAGGACTCCGCGAGCTTGACGAAATCCGGATTGACGAGGTCGGACGCGACCACGCGGCCGTCGAAGCGTTCGCGCTGGTCGCGGCGGACATTGCCATAGGCGTTGTTGTTGAACACCAGCGTCACCACGCCGATGTTGAACTGCACGGCGGTGGCAAGCTCCTGCACGCCGAACATGAAGCCGCCGTCGCCGGTGATCGCCACCACCGGCTTGTCGGGATTGGCGACCTTGGCGCCAAGCGCGGTCGGGAAGCCCGAGCCGAGCGTGCCCTGATAGCCCGACGTGATGAAGGTGCGCGGCTCGTAGATCGGAAAGCCGTACCAGGAGGCGAAGCCGACCTGCGACAATTCATCGGTTACGATCGCGTTCGCCGGCAGCACCTCGCGCAGGATGTTCAGATACGCCATCTGCGGCTGGATGCGCTGGATTTCGGCTTGCGCGGTCGCGGTGGCGTCGCGGATCGCGGCGCGGCGGCCGGCGGTCTTGCTGTAACCGGCCCTGCTGACGGCGGCGGCGAGATCGGCGGTCGCGGCCTTGGCATCGGCGACGATAGCGGTGTCCGAGATGAAGCGCCGCATCTCGACCGGATCGATGTCGATGCGGATGCTCTTCAACCCGTCGGGCCGGTAGGGCCAGCGCGACATGGTCGGCAGCTCCAGCCGCGAGCCGATGCCGATCATGAGGTCGGTGTTCGGCCACAGCTTGTAGGCGGCAGCCATGGTCAGGCCGAGCTCGTGCGCATTGGAGACGATGCCGCGCCCGCTGCGGAAGGCGACCACGGGCGCATCGATCATCTCGGCAAGCTCGAGGATCTCGGCGCCCGCCTCGATCGCGCCGCTGCCGACGAAGATCATCGGCGCCTTGCTGGTCTTGATCAACGCGGCCGCCTGCCTGATC
>NZ_JBFUES010000067.1:0-14707 GCF_056403875.1 Bradyrhizobium sp. P2_E8 | reverse complement strand
ATCATCGCCCGCATCGATCTCTCCCAATTTCCGGGATCGTGCTGCGGATGAGCATGGTGGCCGCAAGCGAACGCATGAGGGTTGCCCGATGCACCAGCATTTGAGACGAATTTGCCTGCTGCTTGCCGTGGCCTCGAGTTCCTCATCCGCTCTCGCCGCCGATGCCGGTCACGGTGCCGACCTGGCCAAGCGCTGGTGCGCAAGTTGCCATGTCGTGGCCAATGGCCAGGCGGAAGCCAGCGCCGACGTCCCTTCCTTCGCATCCGTTGCGCGCCGGCCGGACTTCAGTCCGGAGAAGCTCGCCTTCTTCCTGCTCGACCCGCATCCGAAGATGCCGAGCTTTCCCTTGAGCCGGACCGAAGCCGGCGACATCGCGGCCTATATCGGATCGCTGCGTCCATAGAGCGCCGGCCAATCGCGAAATTTGTCACAAAATGCAAATCCCTGCCGGAGGACCGACAGGGATCAGCAGAAAGGATGATGGACGGCGAATGAGAAACCATTCGGTGGCCCATCATGGACCTGCGCCAGCATCGAAATCCGGATCTCCATGCGGCGCAAGATCAATTTGTAGGCACGCAGCGCACAGACCGGGAATCAGGATTTGCCCTTGCCTGGCTGCATGAGACTGCCGGTCATCTGGCGCATGTGGTCTCCGGCGCTGGTGAACTGGCTGCGCAGGAAGTCGGACTGGATTCGCATCGCTTCCTGAAGGTCGGTGGCATGAACGAGCTTGCGCGCATGCTCGAACGCCGACTTCATGTTCTGCTCGGTGAAAGCGAGCGCCTGCTTCGACACTTCYGTCCCTGCTCCGGGAACGGATGACATCGATTTGGTGGCGGCATCGAAAAACATGCCGAAAGCCTGTTCCGCCTGGTCGATCGTCTTCTCGGCCAAGTCGCGCAGTTCGGCCGGAACTTCGAGCTTCGGTTCGATCATGGTCACACTCCTCCCTTTTTCTTAGCTAAATACCACACTTGCCGGACCGCATTCCAGCGGCGAACCCAGGGGCAAACGTCCCCCGGCGGTCCGGCTTGGGCAGGAAAACGAAGGAAAAGGCGTTTGGACGTACGCCCGGCTCAGGACAGGGGGTGTTCGGAAAGGGCTTCTTCGGTGGCGAGGTCTTCAACGAGCTTGATGACCTCGAAGCGCTGGCGAGGCGCGAGCTTCAAAAAAGCGCGGAGCAGGCGCAGGCTTTCGACCGTGCCGCTCGCAGGCGCGCCGAGCTTGAGGTGCAGTTCAGCCGCGAAGTTGAGGTTCTTCRTCTCGCACCCATGACAAGCATCGGCCTTCCTGATCGTCCCACTCGAGAGCCGAACACCATAACCGGGTGCCATGGAGAGGACGAACTCTCGGTTGGGGGTTCCGGCGGGCTAGCACGCTCGGGCTCAACCGAACAGGTTGTAGTTATGCCAAGAAACAACCCTTCCGGCAAGCCCGACCAACGGCTTAGCGATGCTTCGTCTGCATCGCACCACCGCGATTCCGGATAACAGGAATATGGACCGCCGTCACCCACCTGCGTCAAGAAGCGGCATCAGTCACGCACACGGCCCTGATTGCTGTCAACCAGCACAGCATTTCGCCTTGGTTCCGGCATGAATGGGCATTGACGCAGGCGATCTAACGCTTCTTCAGCGTATACACGTAATTGTTGAGTCCCACCTCGGCGGTTGTATCGTCGACGAAATGAACGTCGATCTCGCAGCCGGTCTCCAAAGTCCTGATCGGGACGCCAGCGAAGCCAAGCGAGGCGGCAAGCGCCTTGGGATCGGCCTTCTTGTCGGCACGTTGCATCTCGTCGAATGCGCCCTGGAAGATCATGTCGGGGCCATAATCCGTCACCTTGTACTGCGGCCTGGCGCAGGCAAAGGGGCGCGGCCCCGAGATTTCCTTCGCCTTCAGGACGACTGTCTTGCCCATCAGCCGCGCCCGCTCCGTGTCGTCAGGCTTGCGTTGCGCATCGGCCCATGGCGCGACCACGGCAGCCGCAAATGTCCAGCTTCCGATGTAGAAGGGATCTGCCGCCGCGACGGTGCCTGCGATACCGGCAGACACAAGAAGGCAAACAATGCGGGCGAATTTCATCTGACGTATCCCCTCGAGCCTTCTTGGACTCGCTTCTTCGCATCAAGGTTCATCGCTCCCGACATGTTGCCGCCGATGAACCATCGTTCAAGATCGGACGACCAAGCGTTGCGATACGGCCACGCAGATCACGGGCGCCATGGCTGACGGACTCAACCGATTCGGGCGCGCGTCAGCACCAAAGGACGACGGCATGCTTTCTCGCTGCGATCTCATCAAGGGCGCCGCGGTTGCGCTCTTCACCCTCTCGACACAAGGCGCATGGGCGCAGGAGACCAAGATGAATCTGTTCAAGATCGTCACCATCAAGGACGAAATTGTCGTCGGACTGTCGGCGGAGGAGCTCCAGGCGCTCGGCGGCAATGACGCGAGCGCGGTTGCGCACGCGCTGGCGCAGAAGGGTGACCTCACCGTCTGGCAATACAACGTGCATCGCGGCCCGAACGGCGAATTGCAGCAGGCACCGACCGCCAGGATCGGGCTTTTGGCCAACGCCTCGCTGCGTGTCGAGCCCTACACGACGCCTTACCAGATTGTACCGCATCCGTAAGCAGCAGACCGGCACGCCGGCGGCCGAGACCGCCGGCGGGCCGCAATCATCTGCGCTGGTCTGCACGCTGCGTCCCCGCCTCCGTCGCAAAGCCGTAGATCAGCGCCAGCCGGTCCAGGCATTCGCGAAACCGCCGCGCAAAATAGTCGTTCCAGCGCTGCGTACGGACGCCGCGACGCTGCCCGATCTGATCCATGGTCAGCCCCAGCACCAGCACGTCGTGCACCAGAGCGGCGCCGTCGGTGCCGAGTTCGCGCTCGATCCGGTTCAGCCGCAGCACCGCCTGTCGCTGGCTCTCGGTGACGGGCTCGCGCGTGCCGGCGCCATCGACATATTCGCGGGTTGGGTCCATCGCCTGAGGGCCCCGCTCCGCCCGCTCCCAATCGTTCTGGAAGGCGCGCCCGCCGCGGTATTGTGCCTCGTCGATCTGGTGGTGCGAGTGCAGGCGGCCGAGCGGATCGCTACGGATCGACCGGATTGCCATGATCTTCTCGCCGGGATCGAGCGCCAGCGGATTGTCGATCTCGACCTCCGCCACTTCCGCATTGAATGGCACCTCGCGCGACCGCCGGTCGTAGATCTGTGCCAGTTTGTAGGATCTGTTGCGTCGGACACGTCCCACTCGGATACTCCTTGCAAGATTGACGATTGAACGGGCGAGCGCACTCTCAGGCGGCGGAGACCAGCCTCAGCACGACGGGACCCGCGACACGGGCGGACGCAGCCCCGGAGCGGCGCGTCAGGCGCGCATGCGGCGCGCAATAGCTGGAGGCCGGCTGGCGCGGGTGGCCGCAGAAGGAGATCTCCTCCCCGTCCTTGTCACCTCCATAGGGGTAACGGCAGTCGGCCGGCGCAAGATCGACCAGCTGGACGAGGCGCGGCTGAACGCCGACACAGCGCAACTTGGCCCGCGCGGGCTTCAGTGCAGACTTCGGCGGCAGATTTAACGCCGGCCGTCGCGGCGAAAGCAGACCGGTCTCGCCCGGCAGCGAAGGCACGATCGACGGGCTCGTCACCCGTTCCGGCGCAACGAGCCCGAGCCGCTTGGCGCGGCCGGCCACTGCACTGCGCGTATAAGCCGTTCCAAACCTTGCGTTAATCCGTCTTCCGATCTCCGCATAAGATATTCCCTTGAGAAAATAGTCGCGAAGCGCGTCGGAGTGCTCCGACGGCCAATGACCCGGTTCCATGCTGCTGTCCTGTGATGCACCTCCTCCGATCGCACGACCGGGAGGCGAGACACACATTCCGGTATTCCGAAGCGAGAGTCAAGCCGTAATTCTGATATTCATAATTGCATCAATTCCGAATTTCGGATTACAAGAGGCGAGACGATGGGCAATCGAGGGAATCACCATGTTGGACGTTGCAATGATCGAGCGGGGCCTGGAGAAGACGGGCAAAAGCAAGGGGGGCCTGGCGGCAGCGATGGGCGTGCGCCCCGGCGCGGTCTCGGAGATTCTTGGTGGCGAGCGCCTGGTGAAGGCCTCGGAGATCATTCCGATCATGGAATATCTCGAGCTCAATCTCGCGCCGATCATGGGTCGCGTGGGTGCCGGCGCCGTGATTGAGCCGGACTATGAGCAGGTTCCTCCGGAGGGCCTCGGCGACATCGCGCTGCCCTTCCCGATCATGGAAGAGACGATTGCATTCGAGATCGTCGGCGATTCGATGCTGCCAAAATACGAGAGCGGCGACGTGATCGTGGTCTACAAGGACCAGCGTCATCCGCTGTCGAGCTTCTACGGCGAAGAGGCCGTGGTCCGGCTCAAGACCGGCGAACGCTATTTGAAGACCATCGAGCGGGGCAAATCCCCTTCCGTCGTCAATCTCACCAGCTTCAACGCCAAGCCGATCGTCGGCGTCAAGCTCGACTGGGTCGGGGAGATCTGCCTCTCCATGCCCAAGGGTCAGCTCGAACGGCTGCGCGCCAAGTCGGCGCGCCCCCGCAAGAAGGGCAAATAGGTCGCCGATTTCCGATTTTTGGAAATCGAACTTGACTTAATTCTGTTTTTCGAAAATACTCTGCCGCGCTTCCGACCGTTGGGGCGCGGCAGGATCGTCTCCATGCAGTATTTCGTCGTAATGATCGACTACGGGCGGCGCGGCCGCGAGGCCGTCGTCGATCCTGAAATCACGAGGCGCGAGGTCATCGCCCGCGTTGCCTCGGGTGAATACCAGAACATCTCGTTCATCCACGAGATCGCGGAGAGCTCGGTCGAGGACGTCACCGAGGCCATCCTGACCGAGGCCACCCTTCCCCACGTTCCGCCTGAAGATGTCGACCTCCAGGCGATCGGCCTCGATCACGTCCGCGACCTGCGCAAGCACGAACGGACGTGACGCAGGCCCGGGAGGTCTGCGTCAGCGTCCGGCAGAGCATCACACCAGGAGCACGGTCGATCCCGTCGTCTTGCGTGCCGCGAGATCGGCATGCGCCTTGGCCGCGTCCTTCAGCGGATAGGTCTGGTGCACCTCGATCTTGACCGCGCCGGACTTGACGACGTCGAACAGCTCGCCCGCCATCGCCACCAGGCTCTCGCGCTTGGCGGCATAGGTGAACAGCGTCGGACGGGTGACGTAGAGCGAGCCCTTCTGGGCGAGCAGGCCGAGATTGAGTGGCTCGACCGCGCCGGAGGACTGGCCGAACAGCGCAGCGACGCCGAGCGGCGCGAGGCAGTCCAGCGATTTCAGGAACGTGTCCTTGCCGACGGAGTCGTAGACCACCGGCACCTTCTTGCCACCGGTGATCTCGTCGACGCGTTTCACGAAATCCTCGCGCGTGTAGATGATGACATGGTCGCAGCCATGCGCCTTGGCCAGCTTTGCCTTCTCGTCGTTGCTGACGGTGCCGATCACGGTCGCGCCGAGATGCTTGGCCCATTGGCTCAGGATCAGGCCAACACCACCGGCCGCGGCATGGAGCAGGATCGTGTCGCCGGCCTTCACCCGATAGGTCTGCCGGATCAGATATTGCGTCGTCAGCCCCTTCAGCATCATCGCCGCCGCCGTCTTGTCGTCGACGCCGTCAGGCAGCTTCAGCAGACGGTCGGCGGGGATCAGCCGCGCCTCGGAATAGGCGCCGAGCGGCGAGGCGCCATAGGCGACGCGATCGCCCGGCTTCAGATCGGTGACACCTGGCCCAATCTCCTCGACAATGCCCGCCGCCTCGCTGCCGAGCCCGCTCGGCAGCTGCGCCGGATAAAGACCCGAACGGTTGTAGATGTCGACGAAGTTGAGACCGACGGCGGTGTGGCGGATGCGCGCCTCGCCCGGTCCGGGCTTGGCGACACTGACCTCCTCCCAGACCAGGACTTCCGGCCCGCCGGTCTTGTGAAAGCGAATGGCATGCGTCATGGGGTTGCTCCCTTATCGTTGCAGTGAAGGTCCGAGAACCGGATCGGCCTGTGAAATAGGCATTTCATCTGCCCGTTACAGTACAGAGACGTAACAAGAATGTCACAGCGAACGACAAATGCCCGCCGTTCCGCCTCTGTTCGAAAGAGTTGATGACGGCCTCGGGGCAACCGGCAGTAGCTTTTGCGCGGGGTTTGGTGGTCGCCTGCGAAGGAGAACCGAGATGCCGGCTTATGTACAGCATCATCAGGATGTCGAGATCGCGCCCGTGAATTGCCCCACCTGCATGGGGTTCCTGCCGATGTATGTGCGCGAGGTCGAACCGCATTGGAGCCTTGCCAAGATCGACTTCGTCTATGAATGCGCCGATTGCGGCGCCGAGGTCCGGCAGACGATCCGGAAGCCGGAGCCGCTGCGGCACTGACCGCGCGATCGGCAGACCGCTCAAGTATTTGCGTTAAGCGGAAAAAACGCCGTTCACGCGGATCTGATGTCTCCCAAAGGAGGCTTGTTCTTTGCCTGGAACGCAGGCAGAACAGGCTTCAAGCAAGACCTTTGGGAGCGCCCATTCGTGGCTGAACAGAAGCCCTCGACCGCGATCGAGGCAGTGGAGAGCGGCCTCGCCGCGCAGGGTTATATCGCGAGCCGCCAGATCGCGACTGCCGTCTATTTGTCGCAGCAGATCGAGAAGCCGATCCTGGTCGAGGGCCCTGCGGGCGTCGGCAAGACCGAGCTTGCCAAGGCGATCGCCGCCTGGCGCGGCATGAAGATGATCCGCCTGCAATGCTACGAGGGCCTCGACGAGGCCAAGGCGCTCTATGAGTGGAAATACGCCAAGCAGCTTCTCTATACGCAGATCCTCAAGGACAAGCTCGGCGAGGTGCTCGGCGGCGCGCAGACGCTGCACGCTGCGCTCGATCAGCTCCACGATTTCGGCGACGTGTTCTTCTCCAAGGAGTTCGTCGAGCCGCGGCCGCTACTCCAGGCGCTGGAGCAGCCGGGCGGTTGCGTGCTGCTGATCGACGAGATCGACAAATCGGACGCCGAGTTTGAATCGCTGCTGCTGGAAATCCTTTCGGACTTCCAGGTCACGATCCCCGAACTCGGCACCGTCTCCGCCATCACACCGCCGACGGTGATCCTCACCTCCAACAGCGAGCGCGACCTGGGCGATGCCCTGAAGCGGCGCTGCCTGCATCTGCATATCGGCTTCCCCGAGCAGCGGCTGGAGGAGCGCATCGTCGAGAGCCGCGTGCCCGGCATCTCGCAGACGCTGCGCCGGCAGATGGTCGGTTTCATCCACGAGATCCGCTCGCTGGATTTGAAGAAGCTGCCCTCGGTCAGCGAGACCATCGATTGGGCGCGCGTGCTGGTGCTGCTTCAGGCTTCCGAGCTCGACACCGAGATCGTCAAGGACACGCTCAACGTGCTCTTGAAATACGAAGCCGATATCGAGGCGGCCCAGCCCCAGATCACGACCTTCATTGCCAAGGCAGCACGATCCAACGTCTTCGGTTGACGCCGATGCACGAGAACATCCATCGTTTCTTTCGGGCAGCACGTGGCGCCGGCGTACACGTCTCGCCCGCCGAAAGCATCGATGCGATGCGCGCGGTTGCGCAGGTCRGTTTTTCAGACCGAACCATCCTGCGCGACACCCTGCTTCTGACGCTCGCCARATCGCAGGACGAGAAACTCGCGCTCGGCGACTGCTTTGATCTGTTCTTCAGCCAGCCGGAGCCGCGGCAGGAGCAGCCTGAGGGCGCCGACGAGGATCCGTCGCAGGATAGGGATCAAGCTCCCTCTTCCGGCGCGGCCAGTGATGCGGGCGGCGGTTCGCCGCAAGAGGAATTGGGCCCGCTCGCGCAGATGCTGCTTTCGCAGGATCGCAATGCGACCGCGGCTGCGATCGCCAGCGCGGCGGGCGCCGCGTCCCTGTCCGACATCCGCTATTCCACGCAGCGCGGCATCTTCTCCAGCCGCATCCTCGACGCCATGGGCCTTCAGCGCCTGCGCGACGACCTCGACCAGCTGACTGCAACCAATCCCGCGCTGGCCGAGCGCCTGCGCGCCGCGCTCGACTCCTTGCGCGAAGCGGTCCGCGACACCGTCTCGCAGGGTCTTGCGCTCTATGCCCGCGAAGAGGCCGAGAACCTCCGCAACGATATCCTGCGCAATGCGCCGCTTGCGCGCATCGAGCGGCGCCAGGTCGCCGAGATGCGCGCCCTCATCCGCCAGATCGCGCGCCGCCTGCGCGAGCGCTATTCCAAGCCACGCAAGCGCCAGCGCCGCGGGCATCTCGACGTCCGCCGCACGCTGCGTCGTAACGCGGCCTGGGGCGGTGTGCCCTTCCTCACGGCGTGGAAGCGCAAGCATCGCGACCGGCCGAAAATCGTCGCGCTCTGCGACGTCTCCGGCTCGGTCGCGCAGGTCTCCGATTTCTTCCTGCTCCTGATCCACTCGCTGCACGAGGTGGTCGACGACGTCCGCTCCTTCGCCTTCTCCTCGCACCTGATCGAGGTCAGCGACATCCTGGAAGCGAAATCGCCGGAAGAGGCGATGGCCGAGATCATGTCCAAAGTCGGCTTCGGCTCATCCGACTACGGCTCGTCGCTGGTCGATTTCGAGAAGGATTTCATGAGCGCGCTGACGCCGCAGACGACCGTGATCGTGCTCGGCGATGCCCGCAGCAACAATCTCGATCCGCGCGCCGACATCTTGCGCCGGATCTCCGAGCGCTCGAAGCGGCTGGTCTGGCTCAATCCCGAGGGGCGACTCGCCTGGGGCTTTGGCGATTCCGAGATGCCGCGCTATGCGACCTTTTGCAGCGTGGTGCGCCAATGCGCCACGGCGCAGCAGCTCGAGCGCGCTGTGTCCGACATCGTGGCGACTTATCAGTAGACGGCGATCACATCCGTCGTCTGGCGTCAGGCGGCAGCCAACTCGGCCTGGACGAGGTTGCACTCTCGAAAGTGATAGGCGATTTCGTCGAGCGCGCGCTGCTCCCATTCCTGGGCCTGCGCGAGCCAGAACATCCGGCGCTCCGAATCCAGCGCGGCGCGCTCCCGGCAAAGGAATTCCTGACTGCGAATTTCCACCAGCCTGTTCATGCACTCACACCCCTGCTGTGTGAAGCCAATCCCCTACGAATCAACCTAGCAGAGTCCCGTACCCCTCGCCTCACGATTTCTGTGCATATCGCGACGCAGAATGGGACAGCAATCCTTCCCGTGCACTGCGGTAGCTTTCACCCCACGATCAAGAGCCAATCATCAATTAGTGATCGCGGGTCGGGACGATATTCGTGCGCGAACGATCTTAACTCTTGTGGCGCAACGAAGTGCGGCAATTCGTGAAGAGAAGTTCTAAACCGCCCACCGAATTCCCGACTCATTGTCGTCGCATGGTCTTCATGCAGCGCCGTTAACAGAGGCGCGCGAACGGTACGATCGCTTGAGGCAACATGAGCAACGATTTCGACTTCGATCTTTCACCCGACCAGTGGGAAGCGCTGAAGGCGCTTCGCAACCCGGTGTCGAACGGTCGCCTCGCGAAGGCTTATGTCGTCGAAAGCCTCGTCAAGCTCGGCCTCGTCGTCGTCGATGACGGCGCGCCCGCAATGACACCGGCCGGCCGCAAGGCGCTGGTGCGCGGATCGTGCAAATTGCTGGATCTCGCGGCGTAGCGCCCGCGCATCAAAATATCTGGGCGATCACTATCGCGTAAGCGACGAACACGACGCCGAGCCCCCACACCATCGCCGGAATCTGCGACCGCCGGCCGACAGCCACTTCCAGGGCGATATAGCTCAGCGTGCCCAGGGCCATTCCGTTGATGAGGTTGTTGGTCAGAACGGTGACGAGCAGCGTCAGCACGATCGGAACTGCGTTGCCGAGATCGGTCATGTCGATGCGGGCAAGCCCCTGCATCATCAGCACACCGACCAGCACCAGCGCGGGCGCAGTCGCTTGTGGCGGGATGATGACGAAGATCGGCCAGAAGAACAGCGCGAGGAAGAAGAGCCCTGCAACGGTCAGCGAAGTCAGTCCCGTGCGGCCACCAGCCTGCACGCCGGTGATGGACTCGATGTACGCCGTGACGACGGAGGTGCCGAGGAGCGGGCCGACGATGGATGCCGTCGCATCGGTTGCAAATGCGGCGGTGGCGTTCGGGATCGAGCCATCGGGCTTGCGCAGATTGGCGGCGCCCGTCACGCCGATCAGCGTGCCCAGCGTCGAGAAGAATTCGGCACACAGGAAATAGAACAGCAGCGGCAGCGCCACCACGAAATGGCTGAAGAGATAGCCGAAGTCGAGCGCCATGAAGGTGCTGCTCGGCCAGCGGGGCCATGACATGATCGCCGAAGGCACCGACGTCACCATCTTGCCGTTGCCGCCGGGAACGAAGAAGCCGATCAGGGTGAGTACCGCGATCGACAGGATCAGCGCCGCCGGCACCCGGCGCGCCACCAGCACCGGCGTGAGCAGGAGGCCAAACAGCGTCAGCAGCACCGGCGGGCTGCGCAGCGATCCCATCGCGATGTAGGTCGACGGGTTCTGGACCACGAAGCCGGCGCCGCGCAACGCAATGAAGACGATGAGCGTGCCGACGGCCGCCTGGATGCCGATCTTCAGCGCCTCCGGCACGTCCTTCGCGACTTTCTCGCGCAGCTTCGACAGGCTGAGGATCAGGAACAGAACGCCGGTGAAGGCGACCATGGCGAGCGCGCCCTGCCAGGGCATGCCCATCTGCTTGACGATGACATAGGTGAAGATGACGTTCGATCCCATCGCCGGCGCAACAGCGAGCGGCAGATTGGCCCACAGCCCCATCATCACCGAGCCGACAATCGCGGCGAGTGCCGTGGCGCTGACCAGATCGGCACGATCCATTCCGGCGTTGGACATGATCGCCGGGTTCACGGCGATGATATAGGCCATCGCCGCGAACGTCGTCGCGCCGGCCATCACCTCGCGGCCGACGCTCGTGCCACGTTCGGTGAGGCCGAAGATGCGATCGAGCGGTCCAGCGGCTGCGCGCGGCGCCGGCTCCGTGGAGGCGGCTTGCGGCTTCGTCATCTCGTTCATCCCAATCCTCCCCTACCAGACCACCGGGTGTGCTTCGCCGGTCTGCACGTTGATGAAGCCGAGCGGCGCCTGCTCACACGGCGCCACCAGCACCCAGCTCCAGGGCGCGCAGGTCAGCGTCGCGAACATCAGCCGCTCGGGGAATCCCGGATACCAGCGAGGCCGGTAGGTCGGCTCATACATCCAGTCGACCTTGCGTCCCTCCGCGTAGAGCGCCTGCATCTCGGCATCGAGCGCTTGCGCCGAGCGGCAGCTCATCAGCCCGCCGACCTCGAAGCGCACGGTTGCAACCAGCTCGCCCTCGCGCACCAGCGCCCATCCGCCCTGAAGTTCGATCAGCGCGTTCACCGCCTTCGCCATCGCCGCGTCGGACGAGCCGACCACCCAGATATTGTGCTTGTCGTGCGCCACCGAGCAGGCAACTGCCGTCTCCGGCGTGCGCGGTCCACAACCGCGCCAGAACATCTTTGCGATGCGCCCGTCGCCCGAAAAGCGGTCGACGATCGCAAATTTGGTGATGGCCTCGCTCTCGTCGCGCTGCACGGCACCGTCGCGCACCGGCAGTTCGAGGGTGTAGAATTCGGGATGCCAATGGAAGGGACGGATCACGGCCGCCTTCATCGTGGTACGGCCGGGCTCGGCCCGCAGCTCGAAATCCTGAGGCTTGATCGAGCGCTTGATGTTGACCGTCTTCGTTGCCCAGTCCGGCCAGAGGATCTCGGGCACTTGGCCGAGGTAACGCTTGCCCTCGGAGATCTGGGCGCCATCGGCCCACACTTCGGCGATCGTGAGTTTGGCAACATCCGAGAGCAGCACCACGTCGCCGAAACGGCCTGGAGCCAGGCTGCCGACGAACGGCGTGAGGCGCATGTGGCGCGCCGGATTGATGGTGAGACACTGGATGGCGATTTCCGGCGCAAGGCCGGCCTCGATCGCGACCCGCGCATTATGGTCGCTGGCGCCGAGCTCGAGCGTATGGCTGGCACTGCGGTCATCCGTCGTGAACGCGATCTGCGACCAGTCCTGCAGACCCTTCGCGAGCAGCCATCTGACGATCTCGTCCATGGCATAGACGCGCAGCTCGACGAACAGGCCGCGGGTGAGCTTGTCCCAGGTTTCCTCCGGAGTCTGCACTTCGTGGTCGGACGCGAGCCCGGCCGCGGCAAAGGCGTTGATGGAGGGCAGATCCCGCAAGCCAGAGGCATGGCCTTCGACGACGCCGCGCGCCGCGAATGTCGCCTCGATCATGCCCCAGAGCCGCTTGTAGGACGGATTGTCGGGATTCCAGACCGCTGGCCAGTCCATGACCTCGTCGAGCCCGGTCACCATCAGGCTCTCGCTCATGAAGCGCGCCTGCTCATCGCGGCCATACCAGCCGCCGCCCCATTCATAGGCCGTGGGTGGCACCGCCGAGCCGGGCTGCGGAAAGATCTTGAGCGGCGAGCCGCGGCGACGCGCCTCGAACCAGAACTCGAGATTGCGCGCACCGTTGACGTTGGAGAACTCGTGGCTTGCCTCGCAGGTCCAGGTATTGCCATGCGGCAGCACCAGCGCGGCCTCCCATTCCGGCGTCAGGTGCGAGCTTTCGATATGCTTGTGCACCTCGCCGAAGCCGGGCACGGCGGCAAGATCCGGCCGATGCACGCGCTCGCGGACCTCGCCGGGATAGTCGCCGGCAGGCCCGACCCAGGCAATACGCCGGCCCTTGAAGACGATCTCCTGATCCTCGCTCCAGGTGCGGCTGTGCACATCGAGCAACCTGCCGACCCGCAAGGAGCGATCGGCCGGGCGGTGGCCGAGCGCCGTCAGCACCAGGTCCTGGCGGATGCGAACCTCGTCGGGCGCGTTGATCAGGAGGTCGTCGGGGATCGGATTCATGGCCTGCCTCACTCTACGCCGGTACGTTCGCGGATCGTGGTTCGCTTCCGCGGAGATTTGCCGGCCTTGCCGCTGCGCGCCGCGGCGGCATCGCGCTGCCGGACGTCCTTCAGGAGGGTCGTGAGCGCCCACTCGATGGCATCGGCGATCTCGCCGCTGGTCATGCCGAAATCCTCACGCATCGCATTCCAGGCCAGCACGTTGTTGAGATAGGACGCGAGCGCCTCCGCCTGACGGACCTCCTTCGCAGGGAGATGCTGCACCAGCGGCGCCATCGCCTTGCGATGCTRGTCGATCAGGTGCCGCCGGAAGCCGGCGCGCACCCGGCGGCCGGCCCGCGTCATCGCAATGGCGCGCGCCAGATGCGGATGGCGGTCGAACCGCTTGCACAGCTTGCGGAAGATCTCCGGCAGCTCGTCGGGCGAGGTAAAGGGAATGTAACTGAAGACGTTGTCCTCGATCCACTCGCCGGCCGCAGCAAACAGTTCCGCGCGGGTCTTGAAGTGCCGATAGATGGTTCGTTCAGCCACCTTCGCGCGCTTGGCCACTGCCGCCATGGAAATATCGTCGGCCGCCTCGTCCTCCAGCGTCTCGACGAAAGCCGCAACGATGCGCTGCCGCGTCATCTCGGCGTACTCGTCGCGAAGATTGGCGATATGTCGCTTTGCTGTACTCATGTCAGAAGTCTGACATCAGGCAATTTGGAGGGTCAAGCCGAGATTTGAGGCACGCCGCGCCGCAGCAATGGGCGTCGGCTCGCCCGGCCGCCCGCCTGAAAAATGGACTTTTGCGCGTCGTCAAAATCGGATTTGCTCTTCCACGAAACGATCGCACGCAACGGCGCGGCGCTCTGGTTCCAGCAAGGGAGCTGATCATGAACGGGCTTGGTGGGCTGAACAAATCGCCTGAGGGCGTGGTCATCGGGCTGGTGCAGTTGCAACTGCCGAACGTCGTCACTCGGGCCGATCTGGCAAAGCAGACCGATCGTATCGTCTGGATGGTCGGCAAGGCGCGCCGCAACCTTTCCACCATGGATCTGGTGGTGTTCCCCGAATACTCGCTGCACGGCCTCTCGATGGACACCAATCCCGAGATCATGTGCCGGCTCGACGGGCCCGAAGTCGCGGCCTTCAAGCAGGCTTGCGTCGACAACGGGATCTGGGGCTGCTTCTCCATCATGGAGTTCAACCCGCACGGCAATCCCTACAACTCCGGCCTGATCATCGACGATCACGGCGAGATCAAGCTGTACTACCGCAAGCTCCATCCCTGGATTCCGGTCGAGCCGTGGGAGCCCGGCGACATCGGCATTCCCGTGATCGAGGGACCGAAAGGCGCCAGGATCGCGCTGATCATCTGCCACGACGGCATGTTCCCGGAGATGGCGCGGGAATGCGCCTACAAGGGCGCCGAGATCATGATCCGCACCGCCGGCTACACCGCGCCGATCCGCGAAGCCTGGCGCTTCACCAACCAGGCCAATTCGTTCCAGAATCTGATGGTGACGGCGAACGTCTGCATGTGCGGCAGCGATGGCTCGTTCGATTCCATGGGCGAAGGCATGATCGTCAATTTCGACGGCACGGTGCTGGCGCACGGCACCACCGGTCGCGCCGACGAGATCATCACCGCTGAGGTGCGGCCCGACCTCGTGCGCGAGGCGCGGATCAATTGGGGCGTCGAGAACAACATCTACCAGCTCTGGCACCGCGGCTATGTCGCCGTGAAGGGCGGCGCGATGGACTGC
>NZ_JBFUES010000066.1:0-14747 GCF_056403875.1 Bradyrhizobium sp. P2_E8 | reverse complement strand
ACGCTGGTGTGCGAGGGCGTCGAGTCAGCTACACAAACAAATCATGGGTCAGATGGTTCTCAACGCCTCTTGCGTGATCAACGGCGCTTTGCTCGGCGTGTGAAGGGCCAATCAGGTCTGCATCCTGGATCAACGCTACTCCGGCTTTGTGCAGTCCATATTCAACCGTACCGGGTCCGTGGCCATCCTCAAAATTATCTGAAGCTTTGGCCCCTGCCATATCATTCTTGAAATGAAAGGAATCTAAGGGCTCGGGCGCTGCTGCCGTTTGTGCCGGACCGGAGTGATCGGTAGCTTGGTCGTTGCCGCCAGCGTTCTGGCTCGGCCCTGCGGGCAGATTTTTAGAAGCGTTTGAATGCGCCTCGTGCAAGTCACGCTGCGATTGGCCGGAATTGACATGGCTTCCCGGTACATCATCCTTGACATGCTGCTCGGCAGTTGCGGAACCGTCCTCCGAAGCGTGTAAATCGTGCAATTGTCCACGATTGGATTCGTGTCCGGTTGAGTCGTGCTTGGCATGCTGCTTACCGGCTGCTGCGCCGTCTTCCGAAACATGCAAATCACGCTGCGATTGTCCATGAGTGGAATCGTCTCCCGGTGGGGCGAGCTTGGTATGCTTCTTGCCGGCTGCGGCGCCGTCCTCCGAAGCGTGCAAATCACGCTGCGATTYCTCATAATTGGATCCGTCTCCTGCGGTCGCCTGTATCGTGCCGTGTTCGGCATTCCTCGACGCGTCCGTCGCGGCCGCCTGTTCGAAGCCGTTATGACCGATCAAAGCGTCGATGGCACCGGATCCGGTGGGAGGGTTGCCGTTGCCGCTGACGCCATCCTCGCTCGCGGCTGCATCGATGATCTGAAGTTCGTCGCTTCTGCCGATGGCATCGCCTCGGGCAGCCTCGAAGGCAAACGATTCATGGTGTATTTCGGGGTAGAGCCAGGCCAAATTGTCGAAGCCGTTGAGGTTCGCATCGGCGCTGCCAGGAATATTGAGGGCGACCAATTCGCTGTTGCCGTTTGCGGCAGCCGCCGCAAAGAGATCGCTCAGGCTATCGCAAACATTGAACGCCTGCGCGGGGCTGTTAAGGAGTTCGTAAATCGAGACTCCGACCGCCGTCATCATGAATGTGCCATAGCTGCTCAAGCCCGGCCTTGGAGGGTTGAGTGTCGGCAACGTGATCGTGCTGGCGGCAATATCGGCACGGGATTCGATGAGCTTGCTGGCCCGCGTCGGCATGTCACCTACAGAATTCTCAACGCGGCCGGCTTTGGCCGTTTTGCCCGGAGCAGCGGTCGTTTTTTGGGAGGTGATTTTGATGGTYACGACCGCGCCGGTGCCGTCTGCGGCCATTACCGTGACACTATCGGTATACGCATGACAAACTGCGGTCGCGCTCGCTGATTGAACGTCGTCTAGCGCGGCCCAAATCAGAGCTGCAAGCGCGCCGACCCCGCCGTAAAGGCGCGACAGGGCGAACGTTGCGAGCTCCGTCCGGTTTTTGGTCTCAAGCTGCGCAGATATGTGATCGATTCGCGCCTCGATGGCGCCTGTGGCGACCTTAAGCTGGCGCGCAATCTCCTTGTTCGACATACCGCAGGCGACCAGACGCATGATCTTGCGCTCCTGGTCCGTCAGCGCTGCCAGCCCATTGTCGCCAAACGCGCCATTCCCTGCCTTGCGGGTAGCCGCCCGGTCCGCGGTCGGCGCCACCAGCCTCAGGGTCTGCAACACGGTTTCGGGCTCCTCGCGCATCCGGATCGCAGTGCAGGCCCCCGCTGCGATTGCAGCAGCGAGATCGCCACGCGCAATGGACGCGGTGTAGAAGACCAGCCGTGTGGGAAGGTTTTCGGCATTGACGGCGGCGAGCATTTCAGAAGCCGTCACGTCGGAAAATCCGTCCTCTACAAGCACGACATCTGGCGTCAACCTCCGAACTGCTTCGAGGCAACCGGCTCCATTGATGCACGACGCAACGATCTTGAAGTCACGCTCCGCCGCAAATAGCGACGCAAAACCCTGCAGAACGATCGGACGGCGATCTGCTATCACGAGTCGGATACGAAGCATCTGCACTACCTCGCCCGGCGTTCCGTCCTAACTCGCCCAGCAAATGCGGCCTAGGTTCAAGCGYCACTTTCAAGAGCAGCGCGCCAACGCACAACGCCCCTCTTGGTTCCGGTAGCTTAATAAGGCGATCGAATGACCATACTTGCAACTGATCGGGCCACCGAAGAAGTGGCGCTCGCAGCCGACAGAAAGCCCATCGAATTCGGCGATCACAGCACGGGAGAACGGAATTCGGAAGGCCAAATCGTCCGCTTTGGGTCCAAAGCAGCGGTGGACGCCAAGTGGGATCGGCGTCCGGTTTGCCCCGACACCCGACATGACACGCGCTTAATCGACCTTCGGCTAAGGGCCAATACCGGAAGTCAGGCGTCGAACTCCGCGAGAGCACGACGGTCTAGCAACTCGAGCCGCCGCGCGAGCGACCGGACGGGCGAAGGTGTGCGGCTCCGCGCGAAGCCGCGATGAGCCGAAACGGCATCGTGTTCCGGTTCAAAGAGGAAACGTCTGTGGCCGGGCCGCTCGCCCCCAACAACAACACGCCGGTGACCCGGTGGCGCAAGCTGCTCGCCGATGCCTTTCGCGAAGATTTGCGGGAGGACCTGTGATGGATGCCTTCGCCGCGGCCGACAAGCCGCGCGAAAGTAGGCTCACCACTGCCGCGGATCAGGAGCTCATGGACGTCGCTCATCGCCCGACCCCCATTCTTGTGGATCCTGACCTTCCGGAAGCGTGAAAGCGACGGGGAAGGTTTCGGCGGCCAGAGCATCGAGCGCGGTCTGCTCCTCGGCGAGGCGGCGTTCGATGAACTGACGTTCCAGCTCCGATAGCCTGGTCCGAAGCAGGCGWCGATGGCGGTGGATGTTGTTGCGGTGAGCACGAATGCGGGCAAAGCCTTCGTCGAGCATCGTCGCCTCTCCTGACGGTCGTCACGGTCCTTCTTGATGTTGAAAAGCGGGAAGCGAATTTCCCGACGCAAAAATATTCGGGCGATACCGGGAGTCAAGATTCCGGCGGCGGTCGAACCCCAAATCCTTGGCCGGATCACCCAACGGCATTTGCGCTGCCGCAATGGCTGACACCTCTGCACCGCGACCGAGCGCCGCATATGGATTTTTTTTAATCCGCCCCTTGAAACGACTTCTCGTTTTTCTAATTAGTTTTTCGCCGCGAGAGCGGTGTGCCGGGCGCCTTCACGGGTCCGGCGCGGGCGCTGGGCCGGGTATCAGACCCGCTGACTCCAGCCTTGCGCTCCTTGTATCCATCTTGCTCTTTGGAGGACTTGGTTATGAGGACCACCTTTGACTTCGCGCCCCTGTGGCGCTCCACCATCGGCTTCGACCATCTGGCCGACCTCGTCGACAGCACGCTCCGCCAGGCGAGCGAAGATCATTATCCCCCGTACAACATCGAACGCACCAGCGAGGACCACTACCGGATCTCGCTCGCCGTCGCCGGCTTCGGAGCCGACGACATCGCCGTGACGGCCGAGCAGAACGCCCTCACGATCGAGGGCAGGAAGCCCGAGGAAGCGGCCGGCGAATACCTGTACCGGGGCATCGCCGCGCGTCCTTTCCGGCGCGTGTTCAACCTCGCCGACTATGTTCAAGTGAAGGAGGCCTCCTTCCGCGACGGACTGCTGATCATCGATCTCGTCCGCGAGGTGCCGGAAGCCATGAAGCCGCGCCGGATCCAGATCGGAGGCAGCGCCTCTCCCGCTTCGCAGATCGAGCAGAAGAAGGCGGCCTGACGCCTGATCGAGGTTCGACAGCGGAACGCGGCGCGCGCAAGCGCGGCTGCGCTCCCCGGCTCATGCAACAAAGGAGAAAAATATGGCAGTTCGTGATCTCATTCCCTGGTCGAGAAACCAGGAACTCGCGCCGGCGCGCGGCACCCACGATCCGTTCATGACGCTGCATCGCGAAATGAACCGTCTGTTCGACGATGTCTTCCGCGGCTTCGGCGGGACGGGCCTGTCGCCGCTCATGGAGGGGCAATTCGGCTGGCCCAAGATCGAGCTCAGCGAGACCGACAAGGCGCTGACGATCTCGGCCGAGCTTCCCGGTATGACGGAGAACGATGTCCAGATCGAAACCGCCAACGGGGTGCTGACCATCCGCGGCGAGAAGAAGAGCGAGCGCAACGACGAAGGCAGATACTTCACCGAGCGCTACTACGGCTCGTTCCAGCGGCAGATCGCGCTCGAGGACGTCGCGGAGGACAAGGCCGAGGCCTCGTTCAAGAACGGCGTCCTGACGATCTCGCTGCCGAAGTCCGAGAACCCGCGCGCGGGCGTCAAGCGCATCGCGATCAACGCGCAGTAAAGACTATCACGGGCGGCGCTCTCCGCCGCCCGAACTCACCGAAAAACGTCCCGAGGAAAGGAGCGTAAAGGGAGGCCAACCGATGAGCGACACCAACACGAACACCGGCAATCTCAATCCATTCTTCCATCCGGCCGCACACTATGCGTCTCCGGAGGATGTCCTGAACGATAGCGAGCTCTCCGCGCCGGAGAAGCGGATCATCCTGTCGTCATGGGCCTCCGACCTGTTCGCGGTCGAATCCTGTCCCGCGCTGCGCGAAATTCCCGGCATGGGCCACACAATCCGGCTCGCGGACATCCTCGCGGCGCTGCGGCGCCTGGACGGCGACGACGATCCGCCCCGACCCGGCGGCGTCCCCATGCGGCTGCGGCGGCCCTGGGCCGCCGCGCAGCGGAGGTCGGCATGATGCTCACGCTAGGGCATGGGCCGTTCCGTTCATTTCCTTCATGAGCGAGTTGGGAGAGCGGCCCACGCAGCGAGCGTAGGCGAGACCCTAATCCCGCGCTCGGCGCAGGGCGGCCTCGAGCTTTTCCTTGCGCTTCTCCCAGCGGACCTCCTCGTCCTCGGCCCGCTTGTCCAAAGCCGCGCGCTCGGCTTCGATAGCGCGCGTTGTCGCGTCGTGCTCGGCCTTCGCGTCATCAAGGGCGGCCTGAGCCTTTGCGACCGTCTTCTCCCGCCGCTCGCGCTCCTTGGCCATGGCGGCTTCTTCTCGCCGGCGCTCGGCATCGCGGCGCTTCCGCTCCTTCTCGAATTCGGCGGCGGCTTTTCGGGCCACCGGTTCGCTGATCTTCGGAGCGGTTCGCAACTCGGCCGCCAGCCTCAGCATTTTCTTGCGGCCGCGCCGATGAATTTCGCGGGTAAGCGCGGTCCTCACACTACGAACACACAGGTGGCGGCACGCCCAGCCGCCCACCTCGCATCAAACGCCAGATGGAAGGACAGGCTATGCTCCTAGAGAACAAGACAGCGATCATCTATGGCGCCGGCGGGGCCATTGGCGGCGCCGTGGCGCGGACCTTCGCCCGCGAGGGCGCCAAGGTCTTCCTCTCTGGCCGAACGCTCAGCAAGGTCGAACGCGTGGCGAGGGAGATCGTAGCGGCCGGCGGTACCGCCCAAGCCTTTCAGGTCGACGCCATGGAAGAACGGGCCGTGGAAAGCCACGTGGCCGTTGTCGTCGAGCAGACCGGGCGGCTGGACGTGTCCTTCAACGCCATCACCGCAGTTCCGCAGCCTGGCACGCAGGGTATTCCTATCGCTCAGCTGTCGGTCGACAGCTTCACCGCGCCGATCACGACCTACATGCGATCACACTTCCTGACGGCACGGGCGGCGGCACGGCGGATGGCCGAGCAAGGCTCCGGCGTGCTGCTGATGCATACCCCTGAACCGGCGCGGCTCGGAGCGGCCCTGGTCGGAGGGATGGGTCCCGCCTGGGCCGCGATGGAAGCCTTTAACCGCAACCTGTCCGCCGAATTCGGCGCCAAGGGTGTCCGCGCGATCTGCGTGCGCTCGAGCGGCATGCCGGAGACGGAGACAATCGACATCGTCTTCGGGCTGCATGCCAACGCGATGGGCATCCCCCGCGAGCAGTTCCAAGGCTTCATCGAGAGTCTGACGCACCGGAAGCGCTCGACCAAGGTCTCCGAAGTGGCGGAGATGGCTGCCTTCCTGGCTTCCRACCGCGGCAGCGGCATGACCGGAACCGTGGCCAACCTGACCGGCGGGCTGATCGTCGACTAACGGGCAGACGGCGCGAGGGCCGTCCTGGAGCGCCGCCTGACGTTCGAACCCATCCGGTTCGGGGCAAACGCCTTTCGAACGTCAGTTGCTCCGCACGACGAGAAATCGCGATTGACCGATGAATTCCTCGCCGTCCGTGGTCTCCACAACATGAGCGATGGTCGATCAGAACAGTCCCGGAAAGGAATCTTCCGTCATGGGTAAGCTGATGGTATCTAGTTTCGTCTCTCTCGACGGCGTCATCGAGGCTCCGATGGCCTGGGGAGGACGGTTCTTCGACGATGAGTGCAGAGAGTATGCTCTTCGGAAGCTCGACGACGTCGAGTACTTCCTGCTTGGCCGCAAGGCCTACGAGGCGTTTGTCCCGGCCTGGACTACCGTAACAGGGAATGCCTACATCGACCGGATCAACGAGCTGAAGAAGCTCGTGGCGTCGACGACGCTCAACGAGGTCAGGTGGAACGCGTCGCTCATCAAGGGCGACTTGGCCAAAGAGCTCGCCACGCTGAAGAGTCAGGTCGGCGGTCACATCCTGAAATACGGCATCTCGCAGTTGGACAGGACGCTGTTGGATAACGGGCTCGTCGACGAATACGACGTCTGGATCATGCCGACCCGCGCCGGTCAGGGCAAACGGGCCTTCGCCGACGTCGACGCGGACCAGCTCAATCTGGAGCTCATCCGCACGCACGCGTTCCGAAATGGCGTCGTGGTCCTCAAGTACCGCCCCAACTAACGTTGCGACCAAACCATCAGCAACGCGGCTTGCTTGGCCGCATCCGGTCAACGGCACCAGTTGCCGTGCCTAGACTCGAGAGGAAGACGCCATGAGCTACGAAAAGATCTTCGAATACGACCTCGATATCACCGGCGTGACTGATTACGGCGCCGATATGGAGGCGATACTTACAGGGCGAGAGAGTGTGCCGCTGCAGGGCGCTCAATTCGACCTCTCGCTCGCGGGACCCGTCAAAGGGCGCGTAACGGGCACCCTGCGCGGCGTCGATTACCTGCGTGTACGTCCGGACGGCCGCCGCGAACTCGAACTCAGGGGCACCATCGGAACCGATGACGGGAGCCGGATCGCGTTCTCCGCCGAGGGCGTCGGGTCCCCGCGAGACGGCGAGCCGATCGTCGACCTGGCCGTGAAAATCGATCTCCTGACGGCCGTGGCCRCCTATTCGTGGGTCAACGCGAAACCGGCCTGGGGTTCGGGGTACGCGAACCTGGCCACCAACAAGATCCACATTGACGTCTATCTGCACTGACGTGCGGCCTGCCGACCTGTTCAGCAAGGCGCCCGTACATGAGGAACCACGATGACGCCAGCGAGTGACCCGCACTCGGCTCTGACCGCGCACCTCATGGAACGCTTCAACGCGGCGTTTCTGGAGTACGCGCCTGAGGTGCTTGATGATCTGGTAGCGGACGATTGCGTGATCGAGAACACACCGTCGCCGCACCGAACGGCGATCGGTACGTCGGCAAGGCAGCCTGCCTCCATGGCGGAGCATTGCCTCAAATCGTGGAGCGCGCTTTGACCAACATCTGGGGCGCCGGACAGAACGATTCCAATCCGCGGCGTGAACTTCGTGCGGGTACGCGACACCTTGATCGTCGAGGCGCTCGGTTACGCCAAAGGTGCGAACTGAGGTGTGCGTGCGGATGGCTGGCGGGACCTCGATCTGCGTCTTCGCCCGGCCGATGAGTTTCCGGCGGCCCGCGGTCTCCACAACATCAACAGCTGTCGATCAGAGGAGTTCTGGATCATGTCGTCGGAGAACGGGGTGTTGCGGGGCAAGCGCGTGGTTGTGCTGGGCGCCAGCCGCGGCGTCGGCCGCGAGATTGTGCTGCATGCGTCGGCCGAGGGTGCGCAGGTCTTGGCGGTCGCCAGGCAAGAGCACGGCTTGGCCGATCTTGAAAAAGAGATGCGGGGCGTCGACACGCTGGCGCTGGACGCGGCCTCGGAAGCCGCGCCGCTGAAGGTCTTCCGAAGGGCGAGGCCCGACCTCTTGGTGATATGCGGCGGCGCCACCCCGCCGACCCGTCCGATGTCCGAGCTGAGCTGGGCCGAATTCGGCATCAACTGGGAAGTCGACGCCAAAATGGCATTCCTGTTCTGCCGCGAGGCGTTGCGGTTGCCGCTGGCGCCGGGCTCGGTCGTCGTGATTATCTCCAGCGGCGCTGGTCTTGGCGGGTCGCCAATTTCCGGCGGTTACGCCGGCGCCAAGCGGATGCAGATGTTCATCGCCAAGTACTGTCAGGCCGAATCCGATCGCCGCGAGCTTGGCATCCGCTTCGCGGCGCTGGTACCCTCGCGCGTCATGCCGGAGACCGACCTCGGGCAGGCCGCGGTGAATGGCTACGCCAAATACCTCGGCGTTCCGGCGGAAAAGTTCCTCGAGAACATGGGCCCGCGGCAGTCGCCCACGGATGTTGCCAAGGCGGTCCTCGACATTGCGATGAGGCAACCGGCAGAGCCGGGATCGATCTTCACCATTTCAGCCGATGGCTTCGCGGCGGCAAGCTGAAAGATGGCAAGATGGACGAGCTGCGCAGCCGGAAAGTCGAGGGGGTCGTCATGAAAGATAAGGAGCTCGTGAGCTCTGTGGGCGACACTCCGCCCAGTCGCGCCGACTTCGCCAGGGCGGCCGAGATGCATCACCGCGCGCTCAAGCTGCACTGCTATCGCATGCTTGGGTCTCTGCACGAGGCCGAGGACGCGGTCCAGGAAACCATGCTGAGGGCCTGGCGGGGTTTCGACGAGTTCGAGGCGCGCTCCTCGATCAAGAACTGGCTCTACCGGATCGCGACCAACGTGTCCCTGAACATGATCGCGAGCCGTTCGAGGCGCGGCCGGATGATGCCCGATCAGGTGGAGGGCCCGGCGACCCAGAGGCCGCAGGGGCGCCCGGACACCGGGACCCTGTGGATCGAGCCCTATCCTGACGCCGAGCTGGCGAGCCTCCCCGATCCCGCTGCGGGGCCAGATGCCCGCTACGAGCTACGTGAGTCCGTCCGGCTCGCGTTCGTCGCAGCGATCCAGCAACTGCCGCCGCGTCAGCGGGCCGTGCTGTTGCTGGCCGACGTCATGGGCTGGTCCTCGATCGAGGTCGCCTCCGTGCTCGATGCTTCCGTTGCGTCGGTGAACAGCGCCCTGCAGCGGGCGCGGGCCAAGCTGGCCGCGATCGATCGCGATGTTCGACAGGCCCCGATGACAGACGAACACCAGCGGAGCCTGCTCGAGCGGTACGTGCAGGCCTGGGAAAGCGCGGACCTAGAACGGTTCGTCGCGCTTCTGAAGGAAGACGCCGTCTATGCGATGCCTCCGTGGCGAGAATGGTATCGGGGCCGCGGTTCGATCGGGGATTTCTTCGGGGCTGTCTGGCCCGCCTATCGCGGCTTTCGGCTTGTTCCGGTCGGCGCTAACCTCCAACCGGCCTTCGCCCTCTACACCCTCGGCGCCGAAGGGCGCTGGAACGCACATTCGCTACAGCTTCTGTCGCTGGACAGAGACGGGATCGCGACGTTCACGGCGTTCATGCAGCCGCTTGCCCAGAGGCTTTTCGCGGCATTCCAGCTGCCGACCATCCGGGAAGCCTGATGGTTCTGCGCGAGATCGGTTGGGCTTGGATCCGTGATCTCATGTCTCTCGAGGCTTCGGCGGCCGCAGGCAACTTCACGCATGCCGCCAAGGCTCCGACGACGGAAATTGAAGGGTTGGCCCGTATTTGGATGAGCCATCGATGGATTTCATGAGAAGATTGGAGGAGCGAAGGAGCGGCGCTACCCAATCGCAAGCATTGAGCTTGACCTGCTCGGGCATAAATCTGTGTATGCAGATATGAGCACTTGATCGTGGATGACAAATTGATCGTCGGGATATCTGTTCTCTTTTGTTTCGTGGCCTTCGGCAGGGTGTTCCAGCTCTACATCTGGCCACGGCTACAGGATTTGTCCCCAGACGATGCACTCAGAATACTCGTCGCCCCCCACATGTTTCGTTTCGTTGGGCTGAGCTTTCTCGCACCCGGGGTCGTATCGCCCGACATGGTGCCGGCGTTCGCAAACCCGACAGCTTATGGGAATCTGGCCGCCGCCGTGATGGCGGTGATTGCTTCTTTCGCACTGACAGCGAGGGCCTCATGGGCGCTTGGGTTCGTTTGGCTGCTCAATATAGAGGGTACATTCGATTGTTTGCTTGCTTACTATCAGGGCGTGGTCGGCGTTAGTTTGCCTCCTGGCGCGCTGGGTGCGACCTTTTACATTCCGACCTTGATCGTTCCGCCCCTCCTGGTTACCCATCTCGCCATGTACCGCATTTTGAGCGATCCGCGTCGGGTTGCAGAGGCGAGCCCACAAGGCGGAATGCCGAGCCGATGAACGCCGCGGCGCGCGATCGATCCGGTCGTGTCGGAGCAAAATTCGACGGAAATTCGGGCTGCCGGACCGGGGGTGCCCGGTATGGCGGAGCAACGCCCTGTAAGCTCACCAAGAAATAATTGGCGCGCTGCGGCAACGGCTCGGCCCCGACTTTCAATCCAGAACGACATCGTCGCGCAAGCGAAAGCCGGCGCGATCACCATCACGCGAATACCGTCACCTCAATTACGGAACGCCAAAATGGGAGCTGCACCGCGGCCCCTCTCTATCCGGTCCCCCGGGCACGCACGCCGGCAACGAGCTTTCTTCCAAACCAGCCTTTCGATTGCCCGCCGCCGCACCTGGCCGCAACAGTAGCACTTGACCACCGGATCCTCTTCTAGATATAAAACCTGCATATGCAGATAACGCTTGAGGTGCTGTCGTGGATAGCAAGCTGACCATCGGCCTTTCTGTTGTCCTTTGCTTCGTGGCGTTCGGCAGGGTTTTCCAGCTCTACATTTGGCCGCGCCTGCTGGATTTGCCGCGCGATACGGCTCTCAGCATACTCGTCGCTCCCCATATGTTTCGCTTCGTCGGGCTGAGCTTTCTAGCACCCGGGGTCGTCGGACCTACCATGGCGCCGGCGTTCGCGAACCCGGCAGCCTACGGAGACCTGGCTGCGGCCGTGCTGGCGGTGATTGCTTCTTTCGCGCTGACCGCGAGGGCGCGATGGGCATTGGGGGTGGTTTRGCTGCTAAACTTGGAAGGCACAATTGATTTGTTGTTCGCATATTATCAGGGCGTGGTCGGCATCAATTTGCCTCCCGGCTCATTAGGGGCGACCTTTTACATTCCCACCCTGATCGTTCCCCCCCTTCTGGTTACTCATCTGGCAATGTTCCGGCTCTTGCTGCGTGGTCCGCGCAAGGTCGCCGAGGCGATCTAGATAGCGGAGTACCGGGCTGGTGACCGAACACTGAGCCTAGTCGATCAGGCGGCGCAAGGAAGGCTGGCCCCGCTCCGGGCGTCGCCTGGGTCCCGTGCCTTACCGTCCGCGAGGGCTTTTGGATTGCAAGGCTTCTCTGGACCCGAAATTGCGCAAGGACCATCCGACGTCAGAGTTGGAGGATGTCGGCGGCATTAGAACTTGCTCATCAATCCCAAGAACAAATATTGCGTTAGTCCTTGCTGCAGCTAACTGGCAGCCGTCTCCTTGACATCAAATGGCGTTGCATGCATATACAGCTTTAAATTGCAGCAGCGGGCCAATCATGGTTAGAATAGGAACAGAATGGACGCTCTGAAGGACCTTCGCGAGGTCATGGGCTGTCCCTGCCTTCGGATTAGGCGCGCGTCCCGGCACATCACGCAACTCTATGATCACGTCCTTGCCGAGGCCGGCCTTACTGCAAATCAATTCGGGTTACTTGCCTATCTTTTTCGAGCCGCAAGCTCGGAGGGGGGCGGCCTGTCAATCGGTAGTCTCGCGGAGCAAGCGGGCGTCGATCCGACGACGCTAAATCGAAATCTCAAGCCGCTGGAAACGAAAAGATTGATTACGGACGCACCTGCTGCCGCGGACAGCCGCGTCCGCGTCGTGAGCATCACAAAGAAAGGACAGATGGTCCTCCAAAAGGCATTTCCTCTTTGGCGTAAGGCGCGCAAAGATGTCGAAAGGGCGCTCGGAGCGCCCGAATTGGCGAAGTTGAACGAATTGCTTGACCTAGCAGCGGCCAAAGTTCATCGGTTAATGTGAAGAAGAGCGACCACGCGGGTTGATGACGACGGCGGTATAACGGGCTTCGCAAATCAGTTGTCGCGTGCACGGGCCTCGCGACATCGATCGATGGTGGTCCCGAGAATGCCCGTATCCTGCGGGCGTCGGCCGAGCGTAAGCTTCGAACCGCCAAAGGCGGGCACTTCATGTCGACCTGTTGGTTGCGACCCGCATCGACAACGATCACATCGGCGGTGTTCTCGACAAGGGCCATCAGCCGCATCCGTTGAGCTGGCTTGTCGATCTCGCCACCGGTTATTGGATGTCCAGGCTTTTGCCGCCGGCGGAACTCGACGGGGAATTTGGGGCGGGAATACGCGGCCGCAACGAGCGCCGGCGCGCACTTCGAAACTTTCTACTGCAATGGAACGGCGGGGCCTAAACGAAGCGGCCCGTAGCGAGACCATCGACGAACTCTTCGCCCTCACGAGCCTCTCGCTGTTCGCAGAGCTACAACGATCGGGCCGCTCCAATGCCGAGATCGAACGCATGATTTTGAGGATGTGCGGCCAAGTTTGGGAAGGCAGGATGAACGCGACTTCGATCGCGTTGCCAACGTAGGTAGAACTGAACGGAAGTTGCCGACCCGGCGCGCAAGTCATCGAAAGGGATGTCTTTGCTCGATGCGAGCCTTCCAAGGCAGCTCCTCAACGCGTCTGAGTTCTACGACTGATACATTCTCCTGCACATCGGCGGGAGATGAAGACACACGATGCCGACCCATTAGTTGGACGCCGCGCCGCCGCTTAATCAGGAAGACTCTATCGCATGACCTTACGCGTACTATTCGCCGTACACGCGATCGTGACGTTCGCGGCAGGAGCCGTGCTCGTCGCCGCGCCCAGTGCGATTCCGAGCACGGTAGGCATATCTGTCGAACCAGCCTCATACCTTCTGTGCTATCTGCTGGCCGCCGCGGAATTCGCCACCTCCGTACTATCGTGGGGCGCGCGATACGTCACGGAGGCCAAGGCACTCCGCGTCATCGTAATTTCCCTAATCGTGATGCACGGCGCATCGGCGGTGCTTGAGATTCACGCGTTCTTGGGTGGGCTGAGTGCGAAGATCTGGGGCAACGTCGCCGTTCGTGTCCTTGCAGTTCTATTGTTCGGATATTTTGGCCTCGGCTCACCTCCCATCGATCGCGAGGGCAGCCGCGACTAGCTGGAGCCCGCGCCCCAATTTCGAAGACTTCGAGAGATCAGATCGCAGCCTTGGACGATTCCAGACCCGGGCATTGCGGCAATTGCGTCGTACGCGCAGACCCGCGGACTTCTTCGGGAAGCTCGGGCCCGCCGGCTGAGGGCTTAGAGATCTGGGCTCAGCCACTGCTCGGCGAGATCCAGCAACCTCGTGGCGTCAATGTCGGGATTGTGGACAAAGCCGATGAGCCTCTGCGGCCGCTTCGACGGACTGTCGACGAGTCGCAGCCGTACCTTGTTGCCGTGGACGTCCGCGGCTTGGTCCGTGCTCGCCAGGCGCCCGGGAAGCAGAGCGTCGATCTCTTGTTCAAGGACGCGCTCAGTTCTCGCGGGGAGCCGGATTGGGGCCGAGATGGTGACGAGGACGCAGCGGTTGGCCGGCGCCGCCCGTTCGGTGAAACGCGAAAGGTCGTCCAGAATTCGCACGACGACTCGGTCGAAACGCAGCCCGAGCTTGGACACGCTCGTCCCGCCGGCTCTCGCGATCTCTTCGGCGATCCCTCTGTCCATGCCGCCTCCCCAGCACTAGGCCGGAAACCCGTCCCAGAACTTACCCGCGAGGCGGGATCTGCTGCACCAACCAAGTGTTGCCGTCGGGGTCGCTCAAGAAGACGAAGGCGCCCCATGGGAAGTTCTGCACCTCGCCCACCTCGACGCCGCGCTCCAGCAGAAGCGCCGAAGTCTGGTAGCCGCGGGCGTCCGCTTTGCCTATCGCCGCTTCGGCAAGACGGGCGGCGTGCCGATCGTCTTCAGCACTTTCAGGGGACCCTCGACCATTGGGATCCGGCAGTGACGAACGGCTTGGCAAAGACGCGCGTTGCCTTAATGCAAATCGGACTCGACTAGGCGAGACTGTGGCCTTCACTTGTCAGGCGTTGGTGCCACCGTCCACCGTGAGGTTCGCGCCGGTGATGTAAGCGGCTTCCGGCACCCCGTGCTCGATAGCCCATTCCGACTCCTTGCTGGGAGCATGAAGCGCGGAAGGTGTCAGAACCAGTAATCTTGTTCATCGTTTCTGTGCGCAAGATGAGCTGGCCGAATAGACCCACTGACGGCGACATTGCGTTCCAGTTCGAAGARGCTTGAACATGGATCGTCCTATTGTTGTGAGCGGTGCTACGGGACTGCAAGGCGGCGCGGTCGCCCGCAGGCTGCTGGCCGAAGGCCGGTCGGTCCGAATTCTGACACGTCATCCGAATTCCGAGCGCGCACGGTCCTTGTCAGCCCAGGGTGCTGCGGCGATCCAAGCCGACCTTCAAGACCTGGCATCGCTG
>NZ_JBFUES010000065.1:0-14795 GCF_056403875.1 Bradyrhizobium sp. P2_E8 | reverse complement strand
GCTCATCGTCGGCAGGAAGTCGCTCGAGGCAAACAGTCTGAAAGAGATGATCGCGTGGCTGAAGGCCAACCCCGGCAAGGCGACCGCCGGGACGGCCGGCGCCGGCACCGGCGCCCATGTCGCCGGCGTCTTCTTCAAGGCGAAGACCGGCACCGACTTCCAGTTCGTGCCCTATCGCGGCGCAGGGCCCGCCATGATCGATCTCGTGGCCGGCCAGATCGACATCATGTTCGACCAGGCCTCGAACTCGCTGCCGCAATACAAGAATGGTGCGATCAAGGCGTTTGCCGTGACCTCGCCGACAAGGCTTGCATCCGCACCCGACATCCCGACCGTCGACGAGGCGGGCCTGCCCGGCCTCTACATCTCCTACTGGCACGGCATCTGGGCACCGAAGAACACGCCGAAGGACATCGTCACAAGGCTCAACGCGGCAATCGCCGCCGTGCTCGCTGATCCCTCGGTCAAGCAGCGCTTCGGCGAATTGGGGCAGGAGATTCCGCCGCCGGACCAGCAATCGCCTGCGGCGCTCGCCGCCTTCCAGAAGGCCGAGACCGAGAAATGGTGGCCGATCGTGAAGGCCGCCGATATCAAGCCGGAGTAGCCTCGCAGCGTTAACCTTTGTCGTTCGCAAAACCTCGCTGCGGTGCGAGATCACAATCGATGCGCGGGGTGCTACGTCCTTGATCTCGGGGGAGCGGTGGCCGACAATGCCTGTGGTTCAATAAGAAACTCCTTGGGGGAATTCGTGAATAGACCTGCCCGGGTCGTGGCCCAGCCGACATCGTCCGATCAATCGCATGGCATGACGCTGCTGCGCGATCCCTTGCTCAACAAGGGCACCGCCTTCACCGAAGCGGAGCGCACCACGCTCGGCCTGCGCGGCCTGTTGCCGCCTTGCGTGCTGACGATGGAGACCCAGGTCGAGCGTGTGCTCGTCAATCTGCGCACGCTGCCGACCGACCTGGAAAAATTCGTCGCGTTGAACGCGCTGCATGACCGCAACGAGGCGCTGTTCTTCCGCGTCGTCGTCGACAATATCGACGAGATCCAGCCGATCATCTACACGCCGACCGTCGGGCTCGCCTGCCAGAAATACGGCCTGATCTACCAGCGGCCGCGCGGCATGTTCATCTCCTCGCACGATCGCGGCCAGATCGCGGACATCCTGAAGAACTGGCCCAATCCCGCAAAGCTCATCGTCGTGACCGATGGCGAGCGCATCCTTGGTCTCGGCGATCTCGGCGCCAACGGCATGGGCATTCCGGTCGGAAAGCTCTCGCTCTATTCGGCCTGCGCCGGCGTGCATCCCGAGCATTGCCTGCCTGTTGTGCTCGACGTCGGCACCAACAACGAAGAACTGCTCAACGATCCCTATTATCTCGGTCTGCGCGAGCGCCGGCTCACGGGCGAGGCCTATGACAGCTTCGTCGATGAGTTCATGGTCGCCGCGCGAAAGACTTTTCCCGGCGTGCTGATCCAGTTCGAGGACTTTGCCAATCACTCGGCGTTCAAGCTGCTGCACAAATATCGCGACGAGGCCTGCGTCTTCAACGACGACATCCAGGGCACCGCGGCGGTGGCGCTTGCGGGTCTGTTCTCGGCGCTGCGTCTCAACGGCGGCAAGCTCAGGGACCAGCGCATCCTGTTCCTCGGTGCGGGCGAGGCGGCGACCGGCATCGCCGATCTCGTGGTTTCCGCCATGATGGCGGAGGGCGCGTCGGAAGCGGAAGCGCTGCGGCGCAACTGGCTGGTGGATTCCCGCGGTCTCGTCGTCAGCGGCCGTGAAGGCCTCTCCGGTCACAAGCTCCGCTATGCCCATACCGATCAGGCGCCGATCGCCGACTTCCTCACCGCGATCAAGACGCTGAAGCCGACGGCGATCATCGGCGTTGCCGCGGTCGGCGGCGCCTTCACGCCCGAGGTGCTCAAGGCGATGGCCGAGCTCAACGAGCAGCCGATCGTGTTCGCGCTGTCGAACCCGACCTCGAAGGCCGAATGCTCGGCGGAGGATGCCTATCGCTATACCGAGGGCCGCGCGCTGTTCGCCTGCGGCAGCCCTTATGATCCCGTCAAACTCAACGGCCGCACCTTCGTGCCGCGCCAGGGCAACAACTCCTACATCTTCCCCGGCGTCGGGCTTGGTGTCATCGCCAGCCGCTCGCGGCTGGTGACGGACGAGATGTTCATGGCGGCCGCCCACACGCTGGCCGATTGCGTCGGCAAGGACGACCTCGCGCAGGGAAGTCTCTATCCGGCGCTGCCCCGCATCCGCGAGGTCTCGGCCCGCATTGCGGTCGCTGTCGCGGATGTCGCCTATCAGCGCGGGCTCGCCGACGGTCCGGCGCCCAACGACGTCAAGGGCCTGGTCCAGTCGCAGATGTACGAGCCGAAGTACTGAATGCTTCCACGTCGTCATGGCCGGGCATAGCCGTCCGAAGGACGGCGTCGCTTCCCGCTCGCCTATGTCCCGGCCATCCACGCCTTACCGCGCGGGACGAAGAACGTGGATGCCCGGGACAAGCCCGGGCAGGACGGCCTCTCATGCTCTCGCCCAGCCTGGCCGCCGGTTAGGTCAGCACGGCGATACCATTTCAGGTGGAAACGCCGTTGCGCGGCGCGGCCCTATATGCGACGCTCTGTAGCGTTACAAGAAGAACTCAATCCGCAAGGTCAGATGCCATGGACGATCGTATGCCCGAACTGGGCGACCTCGAGCACGAGGTCATGCAATTGGTTTGGGCCCATGGTCCCGTTACGGCCGAGGTCGTGCGCGAGCGGCTGTCGCGGCGTCTGAAGGAATCCACCGTCCGCACGGTGCTGCGCCGGCTCGAGGAAAAGGGCTATGCTCACCACACCGTGGACGGACGCACCTATGTCTACCACGCGGCCGAAGAGCGCTCGCGGGTTGCCGCCAAGGCGGTGCAGCGCATCGTCGACTGGTTCTGCAACGGCTCGATGGAAGAGGTCCTCGTCGGCATGGTGGACAATGCGATGCTCGACCAGCAGCAATTGCGCACGCTGGCCGACCAGGTGGCCAAGGCGAAGAAGGCGAGGGGAGTGAAGAAAGAATGATCGCAACTCTGGCTGAGGCGGCGCTGCGCTCCTTCGTGCTGGGAGGCGTCGTCTGGTTCGGTCTCAACCTGTTTCGCGTGCGCAATCCGCACGTTCACATGACGGCGTGGGTCGTCGTGCTGCTGGCCTCGCTCGCGATGCCATTCGTGATGCATTGGCCGACGCTCACCATCGACCGGCTGCCCTTGTCCGTGCCGGTGCCGGACGAATTGTGGCCGGCCGACATTTCGATGCTGGAGACGCCGCAGCCGGCGTTGCCGATTGCGCCCGGTGCGGCCATTGCGCCGCCGGTGAAAAGCGTCGCGTCGATAGACTGGTGGCTGGTGGCCACGGTGGTCTATGCCGGCGTCGCCAGCCTGTTGCTGCTGCGTCTCGCGATCGGCGTCGGCCTGACCTGGCGCCTGGCACGCGCGGCGAAGCCGGTGAAGGGTGTGCAGCTGATCGACGCCGACGTGCGCGTCAGCCGCGACGTCGGCGGCCCCGTCACCTTCGGCTCGACCATTCTGGTGCCGCCGCAATTTGCCGGCTGGGATGCGAAGAAGCGCCTCGCGGTGCTCGCCCATGAGGGCGCGCATGTCGCCAACCGCGATTTCTACGTCCTCTTGCTCGCGTCCCTCAACCGCGCGGTGTTCTGGTTCAGCCCGTTCTCGTGGTGGCAGCTTGCGCGCCTTGCCGAGCTTGCCGAGATCATCAGCGATGCCCAGGCGATCGCGGTGATCGACGACCGGCTGTCCTATGCCGAAATCCTGCTCGATGTCGCAACCGGCGTGAAGCCGCGGCCGATGGAGCTCGCGATGGCGCGGGCCTCCACCGTGCGCGCCCGCATCGAGCGCATCATTGCGGCTGCCGCGATGCCCGTCGCGGTCGGCTGGCGCAAGCGGCTGTGGATCGCGGCCGCGATCGTTCCGGTCGTGGTCGTGTCCGCCGGCATGATCGCCTATCGCACGCCGGATCCCGCGCCCGTCGCGGCGGGTCTCGGCGAGGTGCCGGCCCAGCACTACCGCCCCTTCGTCAATTTCTACGCGATGGGCCCGGCCTCGGTGTTCGCCATCTTCCGCGAGGGTGACGAACTCTATGGCCAGCTCACCGGGCAGCGCAAATTGCGCCTGACGGTGGGCAATGACGGCACCGCGTCCTACGCCGCCTCGTCCGGCGAGATCACGTTCCCGCTCGACGCGGAGCGCCGCTCCGCGGAGCTGATGCTGCGCATGAACGGCCGCGACATTCGCGCACGTCGCGTCGCCGAGGTGCCGACGGCGGCCACCGATTCCGTATCGCTCGACCAATATGTCGGCTGGTACAGGGTCGCGCCGAACCGCGTGCTCACCGTGCGCCGCGACGGGGATCGGCTCCAGGTGCAGGAAACCGTGCAGGGCCGGGCGGCGCTCCTCGCCGAAGGTGCCGACGTCTTCTCGATCCATGGCGACAATCTCCTGGTCTTCCTGCGTGACGACCAGGCCAAGGTCTCGCGCGTGCTGGTCCAGAACGGGGTGTTCGGCGCCCGTCTCGCGCCGCGGATCGACGCGGCTGTGGCGCAGGCGATCGAGGCCGACTTCGCGCGCCGTGTCGCGGAAGTGCCGGATCGCTTCCGCGAGCAGGTCCCGGTCGCCGGCGGCAAGGAGATGATCCTGCGCGGGATCGAGGATTTGCGCCACGGCACGCCGAATTACGATCGGATGAGCGCGCCGCTCGCTGCCAAGGTCCACCGTCAGGTCGACGAATTGCACGCGACGTTCGTCGCTCTCGGCCCGGTGGAGTCGCTGTTCTTCCGCGGCGTCGGGCCTGGCGGCTACGACATCTATGGCGCCAAGTTCGAGAACGGCACGGCGGAATTCCGCCTGCTGCTCGAGCCCGACGGCAAGGCCGGCGACGTCATCTTCCGCGCCGACGGCAATGACGAGCTCGGTGGCATCGTGCCTTGCGCGGAGGAAGCGAACGTGCGCGGCCAAGCCGGCACTTCGCCGATCCGGATCATGGTCTACAACGAGATGGGCGACGACATTCAGGTCTTCAATCTCGATGCGAACGGCGAGCGCAAGGCGCAGAGCGTCGTCAGGCCCAACATGTCCTGGGCGGCGACGACCACCGTCAACAATCCCTGGGTGATCGCCGACAAGTCGGGGCGGTGCCTCGAAGTCTTGATGCCGGGGCGGCAGACGCGCTTCCACAACGTCGAGGCTTCGAACATCGGTGCAAAGCCGGGACGTGCCGCGCGCCGCGCCGTTCCGATCGCCAACGGCGAGGAGATGTTGCGCCGTTATATCGAGGGCGTCGGCAAGGGCCAGCCGGATTACGAGCACATGACGTCGGAAGTCGCCGACATCACCCGGCAGCAGCTTCCGTTCGACCAGGCGATCCTGGCACGACTCGGGGCGCTGCGTGCGGTCTCGTTCCGCGGCGTCACCGCGCTCGACAGCGACATCTACATCGCCCAGTTCGCGAACGGCTCGGCGGAGTGGCGCATCGGCGTCAGGAACGGAATGATCACCAAGATCGCGCTCGGGCCCAACTTCTAGGATTGTTGGAGCCGCCCGTCCGTCAGACCGGCGGCTCCCGAGTTCTTGATGGCAGTGCCTCAATCTCCGCTTGTCGGCCCGTACCGCCAATGCTACGTTACGTAGCATTACGGATCGTAGCCTAGCAAGGCGCCACCGGCAGGCGCCATGAGCAATTCCGCAAAGGCCGATTCTGTGCTGGCGCTTCATCGCTTCGGCATGGGGCCGCGACCGGGATCGATCGCCGCCGTCGGCACCGACCCGCGCGGCGCGCTGATCGCCGAACTCGACAGGCCGCTGGTGCTGACCGCCGCGGCCGCCCTTCCCAGCAGCGCAAAGGCGTACCGCACCGTGGCCGACGCCAATGCGCGGCGCACGGCCCGCGCCAAACAGGCGCAGCAGCAGGCCAAGAAGCAGCAGATGGCTGCGGCGCCCGTCATGTCCGAAGATCAGACGCAAGGACAGGCACAGGGCCAGAGTGCCGACAAGGACGCCGCCGAGATGGCGGCCAAACAAGCGGCCGAGGCCGTTCCCGATCCCGGGCGTCCGATCTATCTGCAGGAAGCCAAGCTGCGCACCGAGGCTGCGCTCGCAGCCGACATCGGCTTCGCCGAGCGGCTGGTGTGGTTCTGGTCCAACCATTTCTGCGTTTCGGCCAACAAGATCCAGAGCATGTCCGGCGCCTATGAGCGCGAAGCCGTACGCGCCAACACACTCGGCCGCTTCGTCGATCTCCTGCTGGCCGTCGAGGGCCATCCGGCGATGCTGTTCTATCTCGACAATCTCGCCTCGATGGGCGCGAACTCGACCGCCGGCATCAACCGCAGCCGCGGCCTCAACGAGAACATCGCGCGCGAGATCATGGAGCTGCACACGCTAGGTGTGCGCACCGGCTACACCCAGGACGACGTGATCAGCTTTGCCAATGTCATGACGGGATGGACGCTCGTTCCGCCCGGCGACAATCCCGAGCACGGCGGCGCGTTCACCTTCAATCCGCGGCTGCACGAACCCGGCGGACAGACGGTGCTCGGCAAGCGCTATGAGCAGGAGGACGCAGAGCAGGGCCGCGCCGTGCTGCGCGATCTCGCCGCGCATGCGGCGACGGCGACCCATGTCGCAACGAAGCTCGCGCGCCATTTCGTCGCCGACGAGCCGCCGCCGGCGCTGGTGGCGCAGATGGCGAAGACCTTTCGCGACACCGAGGGCGATCTCAAGCAGGTCGCGATCGCCATGGTGTCGTCGGACGAGGCCTGGCGCGGGCCGCCGTTAAAACTGAAGCGTCCCGGCGAATGGGTGGTCGGCATGGTCCGCGCAACCGGCATCACGAGCGTCGATCCTGTCCGCTACACCGGCGGCCAGGAACTTCTCGGCGAGGCGCTGTGGCGCCCGCCGGCGCCGAAGGGCTATCCGGACGACGAGGCGAGCTGGATCGACGGGGTCGGCCGGCGGCTCGACGTCGCCAATTATTTTGCCGAACGCATCACCGGCATGGCCGATCCGCAAGTCATCATCGAAGACGTCTTCGGATCCGAGATCGCGCCCGAGGTGAAGCAGGCGGTTGGCCGCGCCGAAAGCCGGCAGCAGGCGCTCGCGCTGCTGTTCATGTCGGCGGATTTCCAGAGGAGGTGACCATGGGCTCGGACAATTATTTGCCCACGCGGCGCGAGCTTCTGATCGGCTCCGGCACCCTGTTCGCCTGGAGTCAGATGCCGCGGATCGCGCGCGCCGAAGGGCGCGATCCACGCCTGCTCGTCATCGTCCTGCGCGGCGCACTCGATGGTCTCGGTGCGGTCGCGCCGGTCGGCGATCCCGACTGGATCTCCTTGCGCGGCGATCGCGCGCTGGTGCTGGACGGCAAGTCGCCGGCGCTGCCGCTCGATGCCTTCTTCGCGCTCAATCCGGCGATGCCGAACCTGCACAGGCTCTACAAGAGCGGCAAGGCCTCGATCGTCCACGCCACTGCGACGCCCTATCGCGAGCGTTCGCATTTCGACGGCCAGGACGTGCTCGAGAGCGGGTTTACCAGACCCGGCGCGACCGCCTCGGGATGGCTCAACCGCGCGCTGCTCGCACTGGAATCCGGCGGCCGCGTCGATCCGCGCGGCAGTCGCGCGCTCGGCATCGGCTCGGTGACGCCGCTGGTGGTGCGCGGCTCGGCGCCGGTCATGACATGGGTGCCGCAGAAACTCCTGCCGGCAAGCCAGGACACGCAGAATCGCCTGCTCGATCTCTACCAGCACACCGACCCGAAGCTTGCGAGCGTGCTTCAGGCGCGCATGAAGCTCGCCTCGCTCGACGGAGCGGTGGGGACCGGCGATCCGATGTCGGACGATCCGACGCTGGCGCCTCCCGGCATCGCACGCGTGCGCGCCTATTTCGCCGAAGCGGCCGGCACCGCCGCGCGCTATCTTGCAAAGCCCGACGGCCCGCGCGTCGGCGCCATGGGCTTCGTCGGATGGGACACGCACATCGCCGAAGGCGCGGCCTCGGGCCAGCTCTACAATCTGCTCGGCGCGCTCGACGGCGCCTTCGCCGCGATCGAGACCAACATGGGCGAAGCCTGGCGCGAGACGGTGGTCGTGGTCGTCACCGAGTTCGGCCGCACCGCCCGCATCAACGGCACGCAGGGCACCGACCACGGTACGGGCACGGTCGCCTTCCTCATCGGTGGCGGGCTCGCCGGTGGCCGCGTGATCGCGGACTGGCCGGGCCTGAAGCCGGCGCAGCTGTTCGAGGACCGCGATCTCAAGCCGACCACCGACTTGCGCGCCGTGCTGAAGGGTCTGCTCAGGGATCATCTGCGCGTGGAGGAGAAGGTGCTCGCCGAGACGGTCTTCCCCGGCAGCGCCGACGTCAGACCGATGCCAGGCCTCGTCGGCTGACGGCGCCTCTCGAAACCGGATCGGGTTCATGGGCACACTGACACAACGGGAGCTCGACTTTCTCGCCAGCCTGAAAACCGGCTGGCGAAGGCTCTATCGGCTTGAGCTGGCGCGGCTGCTGAACGGGGGCGCCGAGGCGAGCGATGCTCAACCGGAACCGCGCCCGATGGTCTGGCGCATCGTATCAGGCTGATATTTCGCAGATTTGTCCCGATTCAGGACACGCCGGTGTGGTGGAATCGTCACAGCGGGTTGCGAAAAAACCCCGGCCTCAGGCCCGCTTTTCTTCCGACAAGGTTCTGCCCTCATTGCCCGCCGAAACTTGAGGCCGTTCGGAGGGGCGTATCATGTCTCGCTTTGCACGTGCCGAAAGTGCCCGGATTTCCCCCGCAATCTCGTTCCGGTTGCTGCTCGCCATCACTGCCGCGGCCTCGCTCGCGGCCTGCGCGCAATCTCCGGTCGGCCGCCAGAAGGCCGATCTTGGCACCAACCGGCAGGCGACTGTCGAGCGGCCGCATCGCGTGGCCGCGCTGCATCCACGGCCGATCAGCCGGGCGCGCATCCCCGACGGTGATGCAAAGCGAACTGCCTCGCATGGCGTCGCCAGCTTCTATTCGGATACGGAGACTGCGAGCGGCGAGAGGTTCGACAAGAACGAGCTGACCGCCGCCCATCCCAGCCTGCCGTTCGGCACGAAGCTGCGCGTCACCGATGTTTCCTCCGGCCGCTTCGTGACCGTCAGGGTCAACGATCGCGGACCCTACGTTCGCGGGCGCGTGGTCGACATCTCGCCGTCCGCGGCCGAGGCGCTCGGCATGGTGGACAAGGGCCTCGCCAATGTCAGGCTCGACGTCGTGCGGTAAGGGCCGCTTCGTCGCTGCAAGGCGCGGCCGCTTAACCGCCTGTTAGCCGCTTCTCACGCACCATGGATGCCCAACAATTCGGGGCTTTTGGGGAGGCGGACGCTTGAATACGATCCAGTATCTCGAAGATCAGGCCGCGCGTGCCGAGCGGCTCGCCAAACGGATCACGGATACACTGACGATCGAAAAGCTCCTGGYCTTCGCCGACGAACGCCGCCGCGAGATCGAGGTCATCGCCGGCAAGTACCGGCGCGCTTGACCCTCCACGAACGCCGCGAGAGCGGGGCTTTGCCTGCGATTTGCAGCGCGTCGACGACAACGATGCGCGGTCAGGTGTGGCTCTCGACGAAATCGCTGAGATAGTCGGGAAGCGTGATGCGGTCGATGTCACAGCGCGCCCGGATTTCGGCGGCGATTTCGGGCGAGATATCCTTCACCCAGTGCTCGAGCGTGTTGAACGAGATCACCTTGATCGGATCGTTGAAGCAGCCGGCGACGAGCTCATTGATCGTGACTTCGAGATCGTTCCGCTCGATGCGGATTTCAGTGGCCTCGTCGCGGCGGTCGATCACCACGAACAGGGTCTGGTCTGCGCCATAGGGCACGACCGGAGATGGCACGTCAGCTCTAAGCATCTTGGACACTCACGCCTTGGCTTCCGATCCCCGTTAACGGGAAAAACCGGAAGAAGGTTCCTATGGGTGTGGATGAAGCTTGTCGTGCACGTGCAGCTTTGGCGTCTGCACACAATCAGAGAAATTCTCTCAAGCGCGAGAGCTCGATGATATGCTCGGGCGAGAGGATATCCGTGACCAGCGGCGGCTGCGCCGCCGTGCGAATCTCATAGAGATGCCTGGTCGCCGCCGGCTTYTGCATGAACGCCGAGATGCATTCGTCGAGCGTGCCCTCGCTCACCTGGTAGGACTCGCGGTCCGGCCGGCGCTGGTTGGCAAGTGACGGCCATTTATACAGCGCCGCAAGTGCGCCGAAATCGACCTTTGAATCCGCAACCACGTCCCCCATCGCCCGGCCTCACGCAAAAAAGAACCCCAGCACGCAAATCTGCGCGCCGGGGCCTACATCCAAACGCTGCATCTCAATGCTATGAGCACACAACGCGGCAGTCGGGGAAAGGTTCCCGGCTGCCTTATTGTCGTCAACTTGCGGCCGCTGCGATCCTGTGCCCCGGGCTGGTGTGACCGTGGCTGTGCTCGTCGCCGAGGCTGACCTCCGGCGGAAGCCCGGCCAAGCGCCGCAGGGCCTCGGCCATCTGCACCCGGCCCGGCGCGCCGGTGATCACCACGTCCACCATCGTGAAGGACGAGTGGAAATGGCCGCGCGCCTTGAGCTGCTGGACCGGCACGCCGGCAGCGGCCATCGCTTCGGCATAGGCGATGCCCTCGTCGCGCAGCGGGTCGAACTCGCAGGTGACGACGAAGGCGGGCGGCAGGCCCGCGACCTTGCCGCGGAGCGGCGAGACGCGCGGGTCAATGCGGTCGGCCGGCGAGCAGTAGAGGTCCCAGAACCAGTCCATCAGCGAGCGCGTCAGGAAGTAGCCGGTCGCATTGTCGTTGTAGGAGGGACGATCGAAGTCGCAGTCGGTGACCGGGCACACCAGGAGCTGGCCGGCAATGTCAGGCCCGCCGCGGTCGCGCGCGAGCTGGCAGGTGACGGCGGCGATGTTGCCGCCGGCGCTCCAGCCGGCGACCAGCACCGGGCCCGGCTTGCCGCCGAGCTCGGCGGCGTGCTCGGCGATCCAGCGCGTCGCCGCATAGCCGTCCTCAGCCGCGGTCGGGAAGCGATGCTCCGGCGCGTGGCGGTAGCCGACGCTGACGAACATCATCCCGGTCCGGCGCACCATGTCGCGGCAGAACGGATCGTCCGACTGCTCGTCGCCGAGCACCCAGCCGCCGCCGTGGAAATAGACCACGACCGGATGCGGCCCGGGCGCTGCGGGCTTGTAGACACGGTAGGGAAGCGGGCCGTCGGTGCCCGGCAGCGTGCCGTCCACGACATCGCCGATCGGCCGTCCCGCCGGGCGGCCCTTGTTGAACTCGTTGACGAAGGCGCGGGCGCCGAGCGCGCCCATCGATTCGATCGGCGGCAGGTTCAGCGTTGCCAGCAGGTTCAGCACCAGCCGCACATCCGGTTGCGGCCGCACCGCCTCGCCGTCATTGCACTGCGCGGCGACATTGGGGCCCGTGAGCCTGAAGCCGAGCATGCCGCGGCTGACGACCTCGTCGCAGATGCTGCGATAGGGGCCGACACCACCGGTATAGGGCATCACGCCCTGCACCTTTCCGGGCACGTTCGCACCCGTGTACCAGGTGTTGGCGAGCCGGTGCAGCGTCAGCGTCGAGCAGTCGGCCATGTGCCTGTTCCAGCCGGCCTGCGCCGCCTCGGTCGGCTCGATCGTGGTGAAGCCGGCATCGCGCAGCGCGGCGAGGCGGTCGACGACCCAGTCGACATGCTGCTCGATCGACACCGCCATGTTCGACAGCACCGAGGGGCTGCCGGGACCGGTGATCATGAAGAAGTTCGGGAAGCCCTCGACCGTGAGCCCGAGATAGGTCTGTGGCCCCTGTGCCCAGACATCCGACAGCGACTTGCCGCCGCGCCCGGTGATCGGATGCACCGCGCGGATCGCGCCGGTCATGGCGTCGAAGCCGGTCGCGAACACGATGACGTCGACGTCGACGCTGCGCCTTGCCGTGGTGATGCCGCCTGCGGTGATCGCCTTGATCGGCTCCTGGCGCAGATTGACCAGCGTGACGTTCGACCGGTTGTAGGTCGCGTAATAGTTGGTGTCGAGGCAGGGGCGTTTCGCACCGAACGGATGGTCGTGCGGCATCAGTGCCGCCGCCGTCTCGGGATCCTTCACGACTGCGCCGATCTTCTCGCGAATGAGATCGCAGATCAGCTTGTTGCCGTCGACATCGACCGCCTGGTCGGCCCAGAGTTGCGTCAGGATATAGACGAGATCGCCCTTGCCCCACGCCTCCTCGAACCGCGCACGGCGCTCGGCGTCGCTGAGTTGCCAGCTCACGGCCGTCTGCTGCGGATAGGGCACGCCGGCCATCGACTGGCGCGCCTGCTCGCGATAGGCCGCGCGGTCGCCTTGCAGCAGGCTCATGCGGTCGGAGGGCGCGGGACCGTTGTGCGCCGGCAGCGCGAAATTCGGCGTGCGCTGGAACACGGTCAGATGCGCGGCCTGTTCGGCGATCAGCGGGATCGACTGGATGCCCGACGAGCCCGTGCCGATCACGGCGACGCGCTTTCCCGCGAGATTGACGCCGTCATGCGGCCAGCGGCCGGTGAAATAGACCTCGCCCTTGAAATCCTTGACGCCGTCGATCTCCGGCGGCTTTGGCGCGGAGAGGCAGCCCGTCGCCATGATGTAATGGCGGCAGGAGACCGGCGCGCCATTGTCGGTGGTGAGCTGCCAGCGCTCGGTCGCTTCGTCCCATTTGGCTTCGGTGACCTTGGTCCCGAAGCGGATGTCGCGGCGCAGCTCATAGCGGTCGGCGACGAAGCCGAGATAGCGCAGGATCTCGGGCTGGGTCGCGTATTTCTCCGACCAGGTCCAGGCGGTCTCGAGTTCCGGATCGAAAGTGTAGCTGTAATCGATGGTCTGGATGTCGCAGCGCGCGCCGGGGTAGCGGTTCCAGTACCAGGTGCCGCCGACATCGCCGGCCTCTTCGAGGGCGACGGTCGTGAAGCCGGCCTTGCGCAGGCGATGGAGAAGATAAAGGCCGGCAAATCCGGCGCCGACCACGGCAACGTCGACCTGCCGGGGTGTTCCACGCGCCGCGTCAGAGGCACGCGCAGCAACCATTGCGTCAGGCATCCATTCCTCCCGTACTTTTGTTTTGCCGGCACGCTATCGCCACAGGCCGGGCTTGTCATCAGAACAAGTGCAATCTTCGGTAGCTGTTTGCGGCGTCATCGTGGCCGCGCGAAGCTTACCTCAATGCACGCACCGCGATGCACAATCGCCGTGATTTACCGGTCTAATCAGGCACGATCCGCCTGTGTATGCTTGCGGTTACAAGCCACGCGTACCGACCGGGCGACATGACAGAGTTGAGTGAGCGGACGAAAGCGAACATGGACGTCGTCCTGGAGGAGACGTGCCGCCAATTGCCGCACGGTGGCGATCACGACAGCCGCAGATTCATCGCCGAGCGCCTGATCGAGGCGGCGCAAGCGGGACACTCCACTCTTGGTGAGCTCGGCATCGTCGCGCGGCGCGCGCTGGCGGAGCTCATCGGCAAGGGCGGCTAGCCGCTGTTGCGATGAAGTTGGGCTCTGGCCCGCGGCGCGCTCCCTCGCCCCGCTCTTGCGGGGAGAAGCAAGGCCGGAGCTTGCTTCTCCGTCAGTCGTAGACGTAACCTTCCGGGGAGCTTCTCCGCGCATTGAGATCCCCCAAAGATGCGGTCCCTGCTTGCGCTCACAGTGGTTTCCGGATTCCTTTGCCTCGCCGGTTCGGCCATGGCCCAGCAGGTCGGACAGTTTCCATTCGCGCTGACGCGCGAGGGCCAGATGCTCGGCGGCGTCGAAGGCGAGGTGGCCTTCTTCAAGGGGCTCGCTTATGCAGCGCCGCCGGTCGGCCCGCTGCGCTGGCGCCCGCCGGAGGCAACGGCCGAGAGCTCCGAGATGCGCACCGCTTATGAGTACGGCGCGCCCTGCCTCCAGCCGTCGCTGCCGAAGGCGAGCGAAGATTGCCTCACGCTCAACGTGTTCCGTCCCTTCGGCGTCGATGGCCCGCTGCCGGTGATGGTGTTCATTCATGACGGTGCCTTCGTCGGTGGCACTGCGAACGATCCGATGTTCGACGGTGCGAAACTCGCGCAGGCCGGCCTGATCGTGGTGACCGTGAATTTCCGTCTCGGCGCGCTCGGCTGGCTCGCGCATCCGGCGCTGTCGGAAGGCGGCTCCGGAAACTACGGACTGATGGACCAGATCGCGGCGTTGCATTGGGTCCACGACAACATCGCAGCGTTCGGCGGCGATCCCGGGAACGTCACCCTGTTCGGTAGTGGCGCGGGCGCGACGTCGATCGCGCTGTTGATGCTATGCAACGAGGTGCGTGATCTGTTTCAGAAGGCCATTCTGCAATCGGTGCCCGGCCGGGCGCGCCTGCGCTCGCGGCAGGAGGCGGAGGCCTGGGGCCGGCAATTCGTCGCGACGCTCGGCCCTGATGGCAAGGAGATCAACGCGCGTACGATCCAGGCCATACGGCTGCTTGCCGCCGAAACGAAGCTGCTCGCGAAATTCCCGCACGGCTTTGCGCCAACGATCGATGGACGCCTCGTGACGGAAGATATCGCCGCAGGTTTTGCGGCCGGGCATGAAGGGCGGATTCCCCTGATCATCGGCTCCAACGATGACGAGACGGATTTCGACAGCGAACCTGACATCGCGGAGGCGCTTGCATCGTCTGGCATCACCAGCGATGACCTGCCCAAGCTCTATCC
>NZ_JBFUES010000064.1:0-14968 GCF_056403875.1 Bradyrhizobium sp. P2_E8 | reverse complement strand
TCATACCATGGCAATCCTGCAAAATCAAGGGATGTGCGGCGGTCGGCTGCATCCTGGAGGCGAGTCCGTTGCTCCGGCCAATTCGTCCTCCGTAAAGCGGATGCGACCAATCCCGTGAAGTTCGCCGCAACCTCCTGCCCCAAGGAAGCATGGCGGCTCATCATCATCCTTGCTCGATCCGGATCATCGCGATCCAAACCGATTTTTGGCAGCGTCGCTGACTGGCGTGTAAAGACTCACGAGAGTTCCCTCCGGATCCCGAAACTGGGCCGTGCAATTTCCCCAGGGCATCATCTTCGGCTCATGCACCACCTCCACGTGATGCTTCAGCCTCGCAAATTCAGCTTCCACATCATCGACCTGGAATTCGACGATCGCGGTACGGTTGAGGGCAGGCTCCGCGCTCCCTTCCTTGAATAGCGCCACCGTCTCGACGCCACCAAAGGCGAGCGTTGCCGAAGGAGTGACGATTTCAGCGAATACCGGCGCTAGCCACGCGGCCGTTTTGCCGGTCACCTTCTCATAAAATTCGACGAGCGCCTTGATGTCTGCAGCAATCAGGCGCGTTGAAGCAAATCTCACAGTGTCGTCTCCTGTAGGTCTCCTGCCGCCCCGTGCGACGCCTGACCCGTAACGCCGTGCTGCTGACAGCATGGTGTCAGCAGCATGCCGGCACTTTGCCGCGCAGCGTCACGCCACCAGGTTTATGGGTACATCGCCTAACTGCGCACCAGCGAGACCAGCCAGCGGCGGCCGAACAGGATGAGGATCGCGATCGCGTAGACGATTGTGCCTCCGATGGCCAATAGGGCCAGCGTCAATTCGTCCCGGAAGTGCATCGAGCCCAGCCAAGAACCGCTGAAGCGTGCGATCAGCCAGAACGCGGCGGCCAGGATGAGCCCGGTCAGCAGGAATTTGGCGAGCGACAACAGCCAGGCGCGGTCCGGCACGAGGAAGCCGCGCCGCACGGCGAAGAAGAGCACCAGCAGCAGATTGGTCCAGACGCCGACGGCGGTCGCGAGCGCAAGGCCAATCTGGGCCAGCGATCCCATCAAGGCGACCTTCAGCGCGACATTGACCGCGATGCCGGTCAACGAGGCGCGAACCGGCGTCGCCGTGTCCTTGCGCGCATAAAAGGTCGCGACCGCGCTGCGGATCAGGACGAAGGGGATCAGGCCGATGGCGTAGGCGGCGAGCGTAGCACCGGCGGCGGCGGCATCGGCCTTGGAGAACGCGCCGCGGGCGAACAATGCACGCATGATCGCGTCGGGCACGGTGATGAAGGCGGCGACGAACGGGATCGAGAACAGCAGCGTGAARTCGAACGCGCGGCGCTGCGCCTTCATCGCGCCGTCATGGTCGTTGGCGGTGATCCGCCGCGACATCTCCGGCAGCAGCACTGTGCCGATGGCGATGCCGATCACGCCGATCGGCAATTGATTGAGGCGGTCGGCGTAATAGAGCGCCGACAGCGCGCCGGCGGGCAGGAACGTCGCGATGATGGTGTCGGCGAACAGCGCGACCTGCGTGCCCATCGAGCCCAGCGTTGCCGGGCCCAGCGCCTTGAAGAAACCGCGGACGTCCTCGTCGAGCTTGAGTGGCGCAAAGCGCGGCAGGCCGCCATGGCGGGCGAGATCGCCCGCGAGCAGGAAATATTGCAGGAAGCCCGAGATCAGGACGCCCCAGGCCGCGGCGTGGCCCGCGTTCGGAAACCAGGCGGCCAGCGCCAGCGTCATCATCATCGCGACGTTGAGGAAGATCGACGCGGCCGCGGCGCTGGCAAACCGCTGCATCACGTTGAGCATGCCGCCGTAGAGCGTGACCAGCGTGATCAGCAGCAGATAGGGAAAGGTGATCCGGGTCAGCTCGATCGCAAGCTTGCGCTGCTCGGCATCCTCACTGAAGCCGGGCGCCAGAATGCTCATGGCCTGCGGCATGAACAGCCAGGCGGCGATCAGCAGCACGACTTGCGAGGCCAAGAGCAGCGTGAAGATGCGGTCGGCGAACAGTCGCGCGGACGCCTCCCCGCGCTCGCCATGGACATGCGCATAGGCCGGCACCCAGGCCGCGTTGAACGCGCCTTCGGCAAAGATCGCACGGAAATGGTTGGGCAGCCGCAGGGCCACGAAAAAGGCGTCGGCCACGGGGCCGGCGCCGAGGATCGCCGCGAGCATGATGTCGCGGGCAAATCCCGTCAGCCGCGAAAGCAGCGTGTAACCACCGACCGTGAAGATGCGTCCGAGCATGCGTCTGTTTTAGAGCATGGCGAGATTAGGTCTAGGTGCAAGCCGCGAGGACGGTCAACTCCCTCCCCCGCTCGCGGGGGTGGGTTGGGGAGAGGGTGTCTCAACAAGAAAGACTCCCCCAGAGGAGAGAACCCTCACCCGGCGCTTCGCGCCGACCTCTCCCGCGAGCGGGAGAGGTGAACCAAGATCAGCCCGAAATCGCCCCGCGCACGGCGGCGATGATTCGCTCCTGGTCGGCTTCGGTCAAATAGGCGTGCATCGGCAGGCTGATGACGTCCTGCGACAGGCTCTCGCAAGCAGGCAGGCCACCCTCGGCGACCGGATACTGCTTGTAGGCGGTCTGCTGATGCATCGACTTGCCGTAATAGATCGCGGTCGGGACGCCCTGGGCCTTCAGCGCGGCAGCAAAGCCGTCGCGGTCGGTCCCCTCGGGCAGGCGGATCGTGTACTGCGCCCAGACCGAAGTATTGCCCGGCGCCAGACGCGGCACGGTGACGACGTTGGACAGCCCGCGCGCATAGCGCTCCGCAACCCTGTTGCGGGCGGCGATCTCGTCGTCAAAAATCTTCAGCTTCTCGATCAGGACCGCGGCCTGCATGGTGTCGAGCCGGCCGGTCAGGCCGAGGCGGACGTTGTCGTATTTGTCCACGCCCTGCCCGTGCACGCGGATGCTGCGCAGCTTGGCTGCGAGGTCGTCGTCATCGGTGAAGATCGCGCCGCCGTCGCCGAAGCAGCCGAGCGGCTTTGCCGGGAAGAAGCTGGTGGCGGTGGCGAGCCCGAAAGTGCCAAGCTTGCGGCCCTTGTAGCTTGCGCCAAAACCCTGCGCGGCATCGTCGAGCACGAACAGGCCTTCGGCCTTGGCGATCTCGGCGATGGCGTCGTGATCGGCGGGCTGGCCGAACAGGTCGACCGGAATGACCGCGACGGGCTTGAGGCCGGCCTTGCGGGCGGTGGCGATGCCGCGCTTCAGCGACTCCGGGCTCATGTTGAAGGTCGCCTCGTCCACGTCGACATAGACAGGCGTCGCACCGGTCCGCGCCACCGGCGAGGCGGTTGCGATGAAGGTGAAGGACGGACACAGCACGGCATCGCCTGGCCCGACATTCATCGCCATCATCACCATCAGGATCGCGTCGGTGCCGCTGGCACAGCCGATGACGTGCTTGGCGCCGCAATAGGCCGCGAGCYGCTTCTCGAGCTCGGCGACTTCAGGGCCGTTGACGAACTGGCAATGGTCGAGAACGCGCTTGACGGCGGCATCGAGCGAGGCGCCGAGCCGGCGGCGCTGCGAGCCGACGTCGATGAAGGGAATGGGTTCGGAGCGCAGATGCTGGTTCATGGCGCCTTGCTGATTGTCCTGCGAAGTTGGAGAAGCCGACATGGATGGAGATCAGCCGGCGACGCGGCGCGGGCCCTTGCGGGCGGCGGACGTCGCGGCGGGACGCGACGGCGTCTCCAGGCACTGCGTGGCGATCTCGAGGCTGGCGACGCCCTCGTCGCCGGTGACCGCCGGCGTCTCGCCGTGGCGCACGGCCTTGAGGAACGCGATCAGCTCGGCGCGCAGCGGCTCGTCGTGGCCGACGGGCAGATGCCGCATCGAATAGCTGCCGTCGGGCTTGAAGCCGAAGCACTCGGTGACCTGGCGCGTGAGGAGATCGCCCATCACGTATTTGCCGCGGGTCGCAACCGTGACGCTGCGCGCCTTGAACGGCGTCAACCAGTTGGTGTTGATGTGGGCGAGCACGCCGTTGGCGGTGCGGAACTGCAAGAGCGCGATGTCCTCGCGCTCGGCGACCGCGCTCGACAATTGCGGCTGCACCTCGACGATGTCGGATTCGGTGAACCAGCGGATCAGGTCGATGTCGTGCACGGCGAGGTCGATGACGACGCCGACATTGGACATGCGGGGCGGGAACGGACCGACGCGGGTGATCGCGATCGAGAGGATGTCCTCGCCCGCGATCGCCTGCTTGACGGCGGCGACCGCCGGATTGAAGCGCTCGACATGGCCGACCATCAGCGTGACGCCGGCCTTTTGCGCGGCGGCGACGATCTCGCGGCCTTCCGCGACCGTGGAGGCGATCGGCTTCTCGACCAGCACGTGGATGTTCTTGGCGATGCAGGCGAGCGCGACCTCGTGATGCAGATGCGTGGGCGCTGCGATGGTGACGGCATCGACGCCGGCGGCGAAGAGCTGGTCGAGCGTCTCAAAGCCCTGGCAGTTGGCAAGCTCGCTGGTGCGCGWCAGGTGCGCCGGCGAGGGATCGACCACGCCGACGAGGGCGACGCCGGGAAGCCCCGCGAGCACGCGCGCGTGGTTGCTGCCCATCACGCCGGCGCCAATGACGCCGACCCGCAAGCCTGCCTTGGCAGGTGCTGACCCTTTGGAACTCATTTGAGCAAACCCCGATTCAACGCAAATCCCCGGGCCGCTTCTAGCACGGGCGCCACATTTGTGGCGAATGCGCAGCTTCCGATCCGGACACGATTTGATTCAAAAAGTTACACGTTCCCCGGGCCTTAAGCCGCTGAAAGATACCGCTCTTTCGGCCCGGGTCGCGTGATTCGGAGCCTGCTGGTTACGACCTTTGATAGTCGTCTTCAATCCGGATGATGTCGTCTTCCCCGAGATAGCTGCCGGTCTGGACCTCGATGAGCTCCAGCATGATTTTGCCGGGATTCTCCATCCGATGCACCGCGCCCATCGGGATGTAGATCGACTCGTTCTCGTGCACCGTCTTCACGGTCTCGTTGACGGTGACCCGGGCGGCGCCACGCACCACGATCCAGTGCTCGGCACGATGATGATGCTTTTGCAGCGACAGCCGCCCGCCGGGCTTGACCACGATGCGCTTGACCTGGTGACGCTCGCCATTGTCGACCGACTGGTAGCTGCCCCAGGGCCGGTGCACCTTGAGATGCTCCTCGGTGACCTTCGGCGCGACCGCCTTGAGCTTGGTCACGAGGCGCTTCAGGCCGTTGGCATCCTTCTGGCGCGACACGAGGACGGCATCAGCGGTCGCGACCACGACGAGATCGTCGACGCCCTCGAGCGCGACCAGCGCGGAATCGGTGGTGACGTTGCAGTTGCGCGAATCCTCGAACACGGCGGCGCCGTGTGCGGCGTTGCCCAGCGCGTCCTTCTCCGACAATTCCCACACCGCGTGCCAGGAGCCGACGTCGGACCAGCCGCAGGACACCGGCACGACGGCCGCGCGCGAGGTCTTCTCCATCACCGCGTAGTCGATCGAGATCGCCTTCGCCGAACCGAACGCCTCCGGCTCCAGCGTCACGAAGCCGAGATCGCGGCCGGCGTTGTTGACCGCATTGGCGACCGCCTCCACGCTGGCCGCATCGACCTTGCGGTATTCGTCGAGCAGGACGGTCGCCGGGAACATGAAGTTGCCGCTGTTCCAGAGATAGCCCGAATTGACGTAGTCGGCCGCCTTCACCGCGTCCRGCTTCTCGACGAAGCGCGCGACCGCGTGCACCTCGCCGGAGATCATCTCGCCCGGGCTGATATAGCCGTATTCGGTCGCCGGCCGCTCCGGCTTGACGCCGAAGGTGACGATGCGCCCGGCGCTCGCGGCGGTGAGGCCTTCGCGGCAGGCCGCGACGRAAGCGGCCTTGTCCTGCACCACGTGATCGGCGGCGAGCGCGAGCACGATCGCATCACTGGCGCGGTTCTGCGCGAACACCGCGCCCGCGGCGATCGCGGGGCCGGAGTCGCGCCGCATCGGCTCGAGAATCACGTCGGCCTCGATGCCGATCTCGGCGAGCTGCTCCAGCACCATGAAGCGGTAGGACGCATTGGTGATGACGATCGGACGATCGAACAGCGAGGCGTCCGAGACGCGCAGCAGCGTGTCCTGGAAGGTCGAGCGCGAGCCGAACAGCGGCAGGAACTGTTTTGGGCGCACCTCGCGCGAGGCCGGCCACAGCCGCGTGCCGGCACCGCCGCACATGATCAGGGGGATAATGCGTTTGTCCATCGTCATCTCAAACCTTGAAGTAGTCCCGATACCAGGTGACAAAATTACGAACCCCCTGCTCGATCGGCGTTGACGGTGCAAAGCCGGTGTCGCGCATCAGGTCCTCGACATCCGCGAACGTTTCCAAGACGTCTCCCGGCTGCATCGGCAGCAATTCTTTGATCGCCGTCCGACCCAGCTCCTGCTCCAGAAGTCCGACGACGTGCATCAGCTCCTCGGGGCGGTGGTTGCCGACATTGTAGACCTTAGACGGCGCATTTGCGGCAGCCGGGTCGTCGGCCGGCACCCGATCGATCAGCTTGGACACGACACGGGTGACGTCGTCAATATAGGTGAAGTCGCGGCGCATCCTGCCATGGTTAAAGAGCCGGATCGGCCGCTCCGCCATGATGGCGTTCACGAACAGAAACATGGCCATATCGGGCCGTCCCCACGGGCCGTAGATGGTAAAGAAGCGCAAGCCCGTGACCGGCAGCCGGTAGAGATGGCTGTAGGACTGCGCCATCACTTCGTTCGCCTTCTTGGTCGCGGCGTAGAGGCTCACGGGATGATCGGTCCGGTCCTGCACGGCAAATGGCAGTTTTGTGTTGGCGCCGTAAACGGAGGATGACGAGGCGTAGACCAGATGACGGCAGCCGTTGTTGCGGCAGCCCTCCAGCACGTTGAGAAAGCCCTGGAGATTGGAATCGGCGTAAGCCTGCGGATGCTCGATCGAGTAGCGCACGCCAGCCTGGGCGGCCAGATGCACGACCTTGGCAAATCGATGCCGCGCAAACAGCGCTGCGATCGCCTCGCGGTCGGCAAGGTCAGCCTTGACGAAGGAGAAGCGGGAATCGCTCCGCAACAGCTCAAGCCGCGCGCTCTTCAGCGCCGGGTCGTAATAGTTGTTGAGATTGTCGAGCCCGACGACCGGCCGGCCTTCGGCGAGCAGCTGCCGGGCGACGTGAAAGCCGATGAAGCCGGCGGCCCCGGTGACCAAAATCGCCTGATCCGTCATCTTGTTCCCAAGGGGACCTCTGACCCTCGCCGCATCTTTAGCCGGTATCGAGGGGGCGCAATAGCCCCGCCATACGTCATAACGGCCGTTCATAACCCACTTCGTCACCGCTATTGCAAGATCGGCGCCAAAACCATACCAAAGCGGCCTAATTCGGCGCCTCGCGTCGGGTTGCCTCAAATCTTCGCAAACCCTGTTCATGCGGACGAGATGCGCCGAATCCTGCTGTCGACGGCCAAGATCCTGATTTCCGGGGCGCTGCTCTACCTGGCGCTGCGCAAGGTCGATCTGACCGAACTGTTGTCGCGCTTCACCGTGACCAGCCTGTTCTGGATCGGGGTCGCGATCGCCATCACCTTCCTGCAGATCTTCATCGGCGTGCTGCGCTGGCGGGAGATCAGCGCCGAATGCGGCGCGCCGCTCGAACTCGAGCGGGCCATGCGCTACAACGTGATCGGATCCTTCTTCAACCAGACCCTGCCATCGGCGATCGGCGGCGATGCGGTCCGGCTGTGGCTGGTCGCGCGCGCCGGCGCCGGATGGCGCGCGGCCACCTACTCCATCTTTGTCGATCGCGCGATCGGCCTCATCGCGCTCGCGATCCTCATCGTCGCGAGCCTGCCCTGGAGCTACTCCCTCATCACCGATCCGCACGGTCGCTCGGCATTGCTGCTTGTCGACCTTGCCGCGCTCGCGGGCGGCCTCGGCTTCCTGGTCTTTGGCGCGCTGAAATGGCGATGGCTGAAGACGTGGTGGGCCACCCACCACATCCACGCCTGCGCGGTGATCGCGAACCGCGTGATCTTCAGCCGCAGGCGCGGGCCGATCGTCGCGATCCTGTCGCTAATCGTGCATGTGCTCGCCGCCGTCGTCGCCTGGTGCGTCGTGCAGTCGATCGCCGCCCCCGTCCGCTTCAGCGACGTCTTCCTGCTGGTGCCGCCGGTGATGCTGATCACGATGATGCCGATCTCGATCGCCGGCTGGGGCCTGCGTGAAGCCACGATGGGCCTGGCGTTCGGCTTCGCGGGACTTGCCGCAAGCGAGGGCGTCAACGTCTCGCTGTTGTTCGGCGCCGTGTATTTCATCGTCGGCGCGATCGGCGGCCTGGTCTGGATCCTCAGCGCGGAGAAAGCCGCGCAAGGGTCGGCCCCGCTCGGAGTGCCGGAGTGAACCCGGCCGCCGACGCGCTCGCTGCCGCACCCTTGCTGCTTGCCGTTGCGATCGCCGCGATGGTGTCGGCCGTCATCACCTGGACCAGCCGTCCCCTGCTCCAGCGTTACGCACTGGCGCGGCCCAACGCGCGGTCCTCGCATCGCGTTCCGACCCCGCAGGGTGCGGGCATCGCGGTGATATCAGGGACGCTGCTGGTCGCATCGGCCTGGGCAGCCTGGGCAAACGTCGCGATCCCGCCGACGCTGATGGCTGCGACGGTCTTGATCGCGCTGGTGGGATTCGCCGACGACATTGTATCGCTTCCTGTGCTGTTGCGGCTCGTGCTGCAGGCGGCAGCCGTCGGGGCCGTCGTGTTCACCGCGCCCGAAACGGCGCGCATCGTGCCCGCGGTGCCGCTCGCGCTGGAGCGCGGCCTCCTCCTGCTCGCCGGAATCTGGTTCGTGAACCTCGTCAATTTCATGGACGGGCTCGACCTGATGACGGTCGTGGAAGTCGTGCCGATCACCGCGGCGCTGCTGCTGCTGGGATGGCTCGGCGACTTGTCCTGGCCGGCCGCACTGCTCGCCACCACCCTGTGCGGCGCCATGATCGGCTTTGCGCCGTTCAATCGTCCCGTCGCGAAGGTGTTTCTCGGCGATGTCGGCAGCCTGCCGATCGGCCTTCTGCTCGGCTGGTGCCTGCTGGAGCTCGCCTGGCACGGGCAGCCGGCCGCGGCGCTGCTGCTGCCGGCCTATTACCTCGCGGATGCCACTATCACGCTGTTTCGCCGCGTCGCCCGCCGCGAGCAATTCTGGTCGGCGCACCGCTCGCACTTTTACCAGCGCGCGACCGACAACGGCTTCAAGGTCCCGCGCGTGGTCGGCGAGGTGTTCGCGCTCAATCTCGTGCTGGCACTGCTGGCGATCGTCAGCGTGCGCGCCGCCTCGATGCCGGTCACGCTGCTCGCGCTGCTCGCAGGCGCGATCGCGGTCGGCATCGTCCTGCGCCGCTTCTCCCGCCCTCAGGCGTCCTGAGCCGACAGCGCAAGCCGCAGGCCCTCGTCGAGGGAGACCTGCGGCTCCCAGCCGGTTGCGATCGCCTTGGAGATGTTGAGCTCGAGCGAGCCGATCAGGCTGTCGTGCGTATCCTGCCGTCCGGCCACGCTGAGCAGCGTGCCGAGCAGGTCCGGCGGCACGCGGAACAGCCGCGGGCTCTTGCCGGATGCTTTCGCCAGGCGCTCGATGAATTCGGGCGTCGAGACCTGCTCCCGGTCCGCCACCAGGAAGATCTCGAAATTGCTGGCGGGGTCGGGATGAGCGAGCCGGCGCAGGATGAACGACGACAGGTTCTGCACGGCCAGGAAGGCGCGGTGATTGCGGATCGCGGCAAAGGGCAGCGGCAGCCCCAGGCTCACCGCGCGCGTCAGCAGCGCGAAATTGCCCTTGGCGCCCGCGCCATAGACCAGCGGCGGCCTGATCACCGAGATGCTCATGACGCTGTCACGCGCCAGCGTCCTCAAGCCCGCCTCGGCCGCGGCCTTGGACATGCCGTAGAAGCCGCGGGGCGTCAGGATGTCGTTCTCGCTGAACGGCGCGCGGCCCTCGTTGCTGCGGCCGTGCACGAGAACGGTGCTGACGAAGATGAACTGGCGCACGCCGGCCGCCGCCGCGCAGCGCGCCAGATGCAGCGTGCCGGCGATGTTGACGTTGCGGTAGAGCTGGACCGCCTGCTCCTCGTGCTTGTGGTGCACGCGCGCGGCGAGATGTACGACGGCGTCGACGCCTTCGAGCGCGGCCTTCCAGTCGGTCTCGGGACCGATTGTCTCGATCACGACCTCGTCGCCGGCACCCGTCAGACTGCGCACGGCGCGGCGGACCGACCACCCCTCCCGTGCGAGGGCGGGCACGACATGACCGCCGACGAAGCCGCTCGCTCCAGTGACCAGCACGACCGGTTTGTGTTCGCTCATCGTTGCTCCGAAAGATCCGGGTTGCGCAACAATTCGTCGACCAGGGCGGCGTAGGCGTTCATCGCGGTGGCGCGGTCGAACTTCGATGCCGCCTTCACCGCGCGCTCCGCCATGGCGCCGTCGTCGGAACGGGACGCCGCGCGGATCGCCTCGGCGAGCTGGTCGGCGCGGCCCGGCGTCACGACCCAGCCGAGCCCGTTCTCCACCACCGTCAACGCGGCCTCGGCCTCCGGCTCGGACACCAGCACCACCGGACGGCCGACCGCCAGCAGATTGTAGAAGCGGCTCGGCACCGACACCCCCGCAACGTCCTTCCGGTACGGAATGATCCAGAGATTGGCAGCCGCCAGGAACGCCTCGAGCTCGGCATCCTCGACCCGCGCCACGAAGGAGACATTGGGCAGGTTCGCGGCCGCCTGCAACTGCTTCAGCCGCGCAAAGCCGATGCCCCAGCCGGACAGCAGGAAGTGAATGTCCGCCTCGTCCTTCAAGAGGCGCGCCGCCTCGAACACGATCTCCGGATCATGGGTGAAGCCGAGATTGCCCGACAGGCCGACGACGAAACGCGCGGAGAGCGGCTTGCGGAACGGATTGTCCGGTGACAGCGGACGCGGCCCGGGCGCGAGCGTCGCCCAGTTCGGGATGAAGCGGATCTTGTTGCGCTTCATCCCGGCATAGCTCAGCAGCGGCCGCTCCGCATCGCGGCCGATGGTGATGACGGCATTGAGCGCGCGGAACATCAGGCTGTTGGCGAAGCGCATCGTCCGCGTCACCATCGAACCGGGCTTCAGCAGGCCCGCCGTCACGAGCACGTCGGGGAAGAGGTCGTGCAGGATCAGCGCCGAGCGGGCGCGCTTCAGCCTTGCGGCCGCCGCGACCGCGTAAGGCAGCATGAACGGCGCGGTGACGGTGACCACGACGTCGCCGGGCCGCAGCTCCCGCATCAACGCAAGGAACGTGCGCGCCGCGAACAGCAGTTCGGCCGCGCCGCGCCGCACCAGCGCCGCCTTGCCGGTCATGCGGTTCTTGATGGCGACGATCCGCGGCTTGCCGGGGCCGGTCTGCGACGCCGGCAACGCGCCGGGTGAGCCCGACAGCACGACGACCTCGTGCCCCGTGGCGAGACGGCAGGCGATCTCGGCCATGATCGCCGCCGTCGTGCTCGGGTCCGGTGGATAATGCTGGCTCGCAACGACGATCTTGCCGGGAGACTGCATGGTCAGGCCGCGGTCGATCCGAATTCCGGAACTGCGTCTTTCAGGATGGTCCTGATGGTGGCCCGATCGTCGCGCGCGATCGCCTGCTCCAGCGCCGCGATCCACTTGCGCAGGGTCTGCATCGGCGGCTCGTTCGGCTGCGCGGCCATGATGCCGGCGACGCCGATCTCGCGGGTCGGCTCTTCGGAGGCGAACAGGATCTCGTGCAGGCGCTCGCCCGGCCGCATGCCCGTGAACACGATCTCGATGTCGTAGCCGGGCTGAAGGCCTGAAAGGCGGATCATGCGCTCGGCGAGATCGACGATCTTCACCGGCTGGCCCATGTTGAGCACGTAGACCGAGACGTCCGAACGCTGCGTTCCGAGCGCATGCGTCGCCGCCGTGATGACGAGATCGCAGGCCTCGCGGATGGTCATGAAGTAGCGGACCATGTCGGGATGCGTCACCGTCACGGGACCGCCGGCCTCGATCTGGGCCTTGAACTTCGGCACCACCGAACCGTTCGACGCCAGCACATTGCCGAACCGGACCGAGATCAGCCGCATCGGCGGCTTGGCGCTGCTGCTGCCTGCGGCAAGATCGTGGTCGAGCGCCTGGCAGTACATCTCGGCGAAGCGCTTGGTCAGGCCGAGCATCGACACCGGCTCGATCGCCTTGTCGGTCGAGATCATCACCATGGCTTCGGCGCCGGCGCCGTGCGCGGCGTCGGCAACGTTGATCGAGCCGAAGATGTTGGTCTTGACGCCCTCGCTCCAGTCGCGCTCCAGGATCGGCACGTGCTTGAGCGCGGCGGCGTGAAACACGATGTCCGGCTTGAACTCGGCCATCAGGCGCATGATGCGCTCGCGGTCGCGGATGTCGGCGATCCGCCCTTCGATCGCAGCCGCCGCGCCCTGCGCGGCGAGCGTCTCCGTCACCGCGTAGAGCGCCGGCTCGGAATTTTCCACGATCAGGAGGCGCGCGGCGCCGAACGCGACGACGCGCTCGCAGATCTCGGAACCGATCGAGCCGCCGCCGCCGGTGACGATCACCGCCTTGCCCCTGATCAGGGCTTCGAGCCGCGCATAGTCGATCGTCTCGCTCGGCCGCAGCAGGAGGTCCTCGACCGCGACCGCCGTGAGGCGCGGCGTATCGCCGCTTTCCAGCGACGGCATGCGGTTGACGATCACGCCGAGCTTGCGCGCCCGCATCAGGATCGATTCCGGGTGCGCCTCCGGCTCGAACGCCGACGGCGTCATGACGAGGCGCCCAATCGGCTTGTTGCGCTTGGCAAAGTCGCCGATGACGTCCTCGATGTCGTCGATGCCGCCCAGTACCGGGACGTTGCGGATGAACTGCCCGAGATCCGAGCTCGACGGCGATAGCACGCCGACCGGCCAGATCCGCTTGATCGCTCCGCTCTCGATGCCGCGGAGCAGCACCTCGGCATCCGCAGCGCGACCGATCAGCAGCGTCGGCGCGGCATCCTCGTCCCTCGCATGGCGCCGCACCCGCGTATAGCGGAAGTAGCGGTAGGTCATGCGCAACGCGCTGAGGAAGGAGACCTCGAGGAACCAGTACAGGACGATCGTCACCTTGCCGAGGAAGAAGGCACCGCGGACATTGGGGGCGACGAAGATGTAGTCGAGCACCAGCAGGGCAACCGTCAGCACGCTCGCGACGCGGAGGATGTTCAGCGCGTCGGGCAGCGAGATGAAGCGCCATTTCGTCGTGGTCAGGTTGAAGACGAAGAAGACGACCACGCTGAAGGCGAGGAAGTAGGGCAGGATCTGGAGCAGCAGCGGCAGGCGGTCGTAGAAGCCGTCGCCGCCCTCGAAGCGCAGATAGAAGGCCGCGAACAGCGCCGCGGTGGTCGCCAGCAGGTCGTGGAGCGCGATCAGGAAATTGCGCAAGGTGAGATGCGAAAGACGCGTCATCCGACGACCGATGAATATCCCGTTAGGTGCAACCTGACCGCGCTGATAGCCCATCTGGACCGGACTTGCCAGCCGCGCGGCCGTTCAGGAACCGGCTTCCCCCACCTTCGCCTCGGCCTGTTGTGCCTGGAGCACGATGCCGCCGGCGACACCGACGCCGATGACGTACATCCAGCCCTCGTGGAAGTCGAACAGATGGGAGTTGAACAGCGAGGTGAAGACGTTCTGCACCACCACCAGGAGCCCGACCCAATTGGCCAGCCCGTCGCCGCGAAACAACAGCAGATGCAGGATCCAGATCGCGTAGAGAACGACGATGCCGATGACGCCCCATTGCACGGCGACGTTCAGCGTCTGGTTATGCGGATTGCCGATCACCTCGGCGGACGCCTGATACTGGACGCCGGGTGTCGCGACGCGCTCGAACAATCCGCGCGTCGAGCCTGTACCGTGCCCCATGACCGGCGCCTCCGCGAAGAAGCGGAGGGATTTCCGCCAGAATTCGAGCCGCAGGCCCATCGAGGTCGGCTCGCCCTTCTCCACATAGTGCGTGTAGTCGCTGGCAAAGGTGTCGACGGTCTTGCGCAATTGCGGCGAGGCTTGCCAGGCGATAGCGGCGCCGGCGAGCAGAGCGGCCGCGATGATCGCGATGCTGCGCCACCTCAAATGAAGCAGCGCGAACACGCCGAACATGATCGGAACGGTGACGAGTGCGGTGCGCGACACCACCACGAAGACCATGTTGACGAAGAAGCTCAGCGCCAGCGCCGTGAGCAGCCCGGCGAACCAGTAGCGCTTCTGGCGCAGCAGCATCACGACCGGATAGGCGAGCGCGACGGCACACAGCGCGAATTCCTGGCTCTGGTCGATGTAGTTCTTGACGAAGATGCCGCGCTCGGGCGGATCGATCTTGAGCGCGAGATTCGGGTAGAAGGCGACCAGCCAGGACATCACCGACAACAGCGCGCAGGACACCAGGAAGGCGGTGAAGATCCAGCGTCCGCGCGGCGAGCGCTCGAAATGGTAGAGCAGCACCGGAAGCACGAGCAGCTTGACGGTCGGATTGACGGCGTAGAGGCGCGCGCCCCAGGTCGCGTCCGACCACAGCGTTCCCACCAGCGCGAGCAGGACCAGCGCGATCGGCGCAACGCAGATCGGGCGCTTGAGCGATTGCAGGAACGCGCGGACGTCGAGGAACGGCACCATGCAGAGCAGCATCAGGGCGTTGAATATGCCCGCAAGCGACGTCGACCAGGGCAGCGAGGCCGCGGTGAGGATGGCAAACAGATCGATGGTCTCGCTCCAGGCCGCCGGGCTGCGCAGGCGCCGCCCCAGCATCTGGCCCGCCGTCTCCCGGGCAAGTGCCGTCACGTAGCCCCTCCCCGCGCGCGATGCACCAGCGCCGTCGTGCTGAAACCCTGGAGGATGTCGACCAGCACGACCACCCCGCCCGCGGCCTCGACGACCTCATGGCCGACC
>NZ_JBFUES010000063.1:0-14982 GCF_056403875.1 Bradyrhizobium sp. P2_E8 | reverse complement strand
GGTGCCGACCGCGTTCATGACGTCGAGATAGTCCTTTACCTTCTCGACGGCGTTGTCGAACATCATCGGCGGCCAGGCCCAGCTATTGTCGGCCTTCACTTTCAGATAATTCAGCGAGCCGGCGTTGCAGGCGGCGATCTCCGGCTTCGTCTCACGGATGCAGTCGAGCGCGCCGCTGTAGTTCGGCCCTGATACGCCCGAGGTGTGGTTGATGATCACACCGGGGCAGGCCTCCCGGATCGCCTGCTGGATCTCCTTGCTGACGCTGACTTCCCAGGACGGCAGATGTCCCTTGTTCGGCGCCTGCTGGCGCAGATGGATGTGCATGATGCTGGCGCCGGCGTCGAACGCAGCCTTGGCCTCGCGCGCCATCTGCTCGGGCGTCACAGGCACGTTGTGCTGCCTGGGGTCGGTGAGCACGCCGTTCAGCGCGCAGGTGATGACGGCCTTGTCGCTCATGCCTTGACGCTCATGGCTTGGATGTCTCGCAGGTTGAGAATTCAACGCTTGCGATCATGTGACGCGCGGCATGCGGCTTCTTGCGCGGAGAAGCTGGAAAAGGGCGAGTTGTAGGGTGGGTTAGCCGAAGGCGTAACCCACCAACGCCTCTTACCGCGGATGCAGAAGCGGTGGGTTACGCTGGCGGACTGCGCTTTGCGCGGCCGCGAGCTAACCCACCCTACAAGGGCGAGCCTAGCTCGCTTCCGCGAGCCGCACCGTCTCGGTGCTGCGATAGATCGCAAGATCGCGCGAGCCGACGAAGATCGCGCGCGGCTTCAATCCGTAGAAGCGGCGGATCGAATGGCTGAAATGGGTCGAATCGGGATAGCCGATGTCCTGCGCGAGATGGGCGAGGTTGAGATCCTGATTGGCGAAGTGCAGCAGGTGCCGCGCACGCTTCCAGGCGCGGAAGGAGCGGAACGAGATGCCGGTCTCCTCCTTGAACAGATGCAGGAACCGCGAGGCGGAGAGGCCTGCTTCCGCAGCACATGTATCCGCCGTCACCGGTTCGCCGGAGAAGCGTCCGATGCGCGCGACCGCACGCATCACCCGCGGATCGAGCACACGGCGCGGCAGCGCCTCGCCAAAGCACATCTCGTCGAATTCGGCCGTGGTGATGTCGCCGTAGCGGCGCTGGCGCAGTAGCGCGTAGGCGGCGAGGATCTTGCGGGCATAGACGGCCCGGTCCGGCCCGGTCAGCCGCTCGGCCAAAGCCTCGATCACGCCGTCCGGCATGCTTTCCGGCTCGAGCGTCACGCTGATTGCGGTGCGGTAGTCGCTGGCAATGGAATGCCGCTGGTTCGGCAGGGTGACAAACAGCTCGCCGGTGGCGAGAACGTCGTCGATCGTCAGGTGCAGATTGCCCTTGACCGCCACGTAGACATGGCAGCAGCCGGGGGTCCGCTTGCGGGGGCGGCCGAGCAGGCCGGCATAGAATACCCGTTCCGGCGTGATGAGCATCAGATGGTCGGATTCGCGACCGATATCTTCCATTGGGGTCCTCCTCGCGCGGCTCTCTGGCCGCTGCGGACGGAGGTCACCTTAGCGGAAATTTGGGCGCTGTCACGACGGGATAGCGCTGTCACGGCGCGCAATAAAAGGGTGTCATTCCGGGACGAAGGGCAGCCAAATCCGGAACCCTTCAACTACACCGTCGTCCCGGCCTAGTGCGCAATTGCGCACTAGGCCGCGACGACAATGGAGACTACGCCCTCGCCCTTGGCGCGACATTCTGCTCGACGCCGGCCTGCTGCTCTGCAGCAACCGCGCGTTTGAAGCCCTCGCGTTGCTGCAATCGCGCCCAATAGGCTGCGACATTTGGCCCAAAGTCCTTGGCGAGGCCGATATTGTCGGCGAGGCGGAGCGCGTAACCGATCACGATGTCGGCGGCGGTGAAACGGCCGGCGCACAAGGTTTCGGCATTCGCGGTCGCTGCCTCAACGGCGCGCAGCCGGCCCAGGAACCATTTGGCATAGTCGCCGGCGACCTGCGGGTTGCGGCGCTCCTCCGGCTCGAGCTGGGTGTAGCGGAGCACCAGCGTCTGCGGGAAGGTCAACGTGGCATCGCTGAAATACATCCAGTTCAGGAATGCGCCATAGGCGGGATCCTCGGGTCCCACCATCAGCGGCGTCGGCCCGTGCTTGTTACCGAGGTAATGACAGATGCCGGAAGACTCCGTCATCTTCGTCTCGCCGTCGATCATGAACGGGATGGTGCCGAGCGGATTGATGCCGAGATATTCCTTGGCGAACACCCGCGGCGGGAACGGCAGCATCTTCAACTCGTACGGCAGCCCCATCTCCTCCAGCATCCAGAGCGGACGGAACGAACGTGCGGCGTCACAGTGATAGAGCGTGATCATGATGCATTCCCTTTGCTGCCAGGCAGCGTACCCATCATCTTGCACAGGACCATCAGCATGACCTCGTCGGCGCCGCCGCCGATCGAGGTCAGACGGCTGTCGCGATAGGCACGGCTGACCGGCGTCTCGTTGGTAAAGCCCATCCCGCCCCAATATTGCAAGCAGGCGTCGGTGAGCTCGCGGCCGAGCCGGCCCGCCTTGAGCTTGGCCATGGTCGCAAGCCTGGTCACGTCCTCGCCCGCCACCAGCGCCTCGCCGGCGCGATAGATCAGCGCACGCAGCAGCTCGACCTCGGTCTGCATCTCCGCGAGCTTGAAGTGTACGACCTGATTGTCGAGGATGCTCTGGCCAAAAGCCTTGCGGTTGCGCGTGTACGCAATGGTCTCGTTGATAATGTATTCATGCGCCTTCAGGCAGGCCGCCGCGCCCCACAGACGCTCCTCCTGGAACTGGATCATCTGGTAGGTAAAGCCCTTGCCCTCCTCGCCGATCCGGTTGCGCTTGGGGATGCGGACATTGTCGAAGAAGATCTGCGCGGTGTCGGATGAGCGCATCCCCAGCTTGTCGAGCTTTCGCGCCACCGTGACGCCCTTGGCCTTCATGGGCACGCAGATCAGCGACTTGTTGCGGTGAACGGGCCCATCGCCGGTGTTGGCGAGCAGGCAGATCCAGTCGGCCTGGGTGCCGTTGGTGATCCACATCTTGCCGCCGTTGATGACGTAGTCGTCGCCGTCCGAGCGTGCGCTGGTCTTGATCGAGGCAACGTCCGAACCTGCACCGGGCTCGGAAACGCCGATGCAGGCCACGTAGTCACCGGAGATCGACGGCGCCAGGAATTCCCGTCGCACCTCGTCGGAGCCGAATCGCGCCAGCGCGGGCGTCGCCATGTCGGTCTGTACCCCGATCGCCATCGGCACGCCGCCACAGGTGATGGCCCCAAGCTCCTCCGCCATCATCAGCGCATAGGAATAATCGAGCCCGGAGCCGCCGAATTCGACCGGCTTGTTCAATCCGAGGAACCCGAGGCTGCCCATCTTCTTGAACAGCTCGTGCGCGGGGAAGATGTCGGCCTTCTCCCATTCATCGACATGAGGGTTGATCTCGCCCGCGATGAATTTTTGCAGGGAACGGCGGATCTCGTCGTGGTCGGCGGTGAATAGCATTTTGTCCTCTCGTCATTCCGGGGCATCGCGAAGCGATGAGCCCGGAATCCATTCCTCTGCGGGATCTGGAGCCCGATGGATTCCGGGCTCGCGCGCCTTGCGCGCGCCCCGGAATGACAGCGTGCATCACAGCCCCATCTGCCTCGAGGCCAGATCCTTCATGATCTCCTCGGTGCCGCCGCCGATGGCGTTGACCTTGACCTCGCGGTAGATGCGCTCGGCCTTGATGCCGCGCATGAAGCCGGCGCCGCCAAAAATCTGCACGGCTTCCGAGGCGCAGAACGCCATGGTCTGTGTCGCCTGGTTCTTCATCATGCAGATTTCGGCGACCGGACTTTCGCCCTGCTCCAGACGCCAGGCCAGCATCTCCAGCATCGCCTGCGACGCCGCCACCTTCTGCGCCATGTCGACGATCTTGTGCCTGATGACCTGGTGCTGGGCGAGCGGCTTGCCGAAGGTCTTGCGCTCCCTGGCGTAGGCAGTCGCCTCGTCGAGACAGACGCGCGCAAACGCGGTGCAGCTCGCCGCCATGCCCATGCGCTCGCTGTTGAAATTCTGCATGATGATCTTGAAGCCCTGGCCCTCCTCGCCGATCAGATTTTCGGCCGGCACGCGGCAGTCGTCGAAATGCAGCGTCGCGGTGTCGGAGGCCCACCATCCCATCTTCTTCAATTTCGTGCGCGACAGGCCGGGCGTGTCGCCCYCGATCAGGAGCAGGCTGACGCCGCCGGCACCCTCGCCGCCGGTACGCACCGCAACGGTCAGATAGTCCGCGCGCACGCCCGAGGTGATGAAGGTCTTCTCGCCGCTCACGACGTAGTGATCGCCGTCGCGCCGCGCTCGGGTGCGCAGGCCCGCAACGTCCGAACCACCGCCCGGTTCGGTGATCGCAAGCGCGGAGATCTTCTCGCCCGCCAGCACCTGCGGCAGCACGCGCGCCTTCACCTCCGGCCGCGCCGCACGCGCAATCGGCGGCGAGCCGATGGTATGGCTCATCAGGCTGGCGCTGACGCCGCCGGCGCCGGCCCGCGCCAGTTCCTGGCTCGCCACGATCCTCATGAACTGGTCGGCGGCAATCCCGCCATATTCCTCCGGGAATCCCAGCCCCAACAGCCCGATCTCCGCCGCCTTGCGATAGAGCGCGCGGGGAAATTCCCCGGCCTCGTCCCATTCATGGGCGAAAGGGGTGATCTCCTTCTCGACGAAGCGACGCATCATTTCGCGGAAGGCGTCGTGCTCGGCGGTATAGAACGGGCTCTTCATCGCACTCTCGCCTCGCGGACGGATTCGTCTCATCCACCATGGCTGGAACCTGGGCAGCTCACTTGCGCGGAGTGGCTGACCCGGAAAGGCCATTCAGCAGGGCATCACCTAGCAACTCAACGCAAGACGGTTTTCGCCCCTCGCGCGCCAACTCCAAGTCAAAAAAGACGTGGTGCACAAACTCCGGCTGACCCCAGGGCCACGCCGGGCATGGTGCACGGCAATAGGGGCGCAGGCGGCACAAGACCGCCGAAGGAGGAACTTTTGGCCGTTCGTTACTACGACTGGATCGCCCATCATGGCCGCCGCACGCCTGGCAAGGTCGCGATCATCGACCTCGCGAGCGAGCGCCGCTTCACCTATTCGCAGATGGATGCGAGAGTCTCGCGTCTCGCCTCGTTCCTGCGCCACACGCTGAAGGTCTCGCGCGGCGACCGCGTCGCGGTGCTGGCGCTGAACACGACCGATACGCTGGAGGTGCAGTTCGCCTGCGGGCGGTTAGGTGCGATCTTCGTGCCGCTGAACACCCGCCTTACCGTTCCCGAACTCCAGTTCATCACCGCCGACTGTGCGCCGAAGGTGATGATCCATGATGCCGACCTCGCCGAGACCGCGCTGAGCGTTGCCAAACTCTGCGGTGTCGCGACCAGCCTGCTGCTCGGTCCCGGCGGCGCCTACGAGGCCGGCATCGCCGCGGCAAAGCCGCTCGACCGGATCGAGGAGGTCACGCTCGATGACGTCTCGACCATCATGTACACGTCCGGCACCACGGGTCATCCGAAGGGCGCGACCATCACCCATGGCATGACGTTCTGGAATTGCGTCAATCTCGGCGGCCCCGCCTGCATCGGGCCGTCCTCGGTGCTGCTCACCGTGCTGCCGCTGTTCCATACCGGCGGGCTCAATTGCTACACCAATCCGGTGCTGCATACCGGCGGCACCGTGATGATCATGCGGGCCTTCGATCCCGGCACGGCGCTCGACCTGATCAACGATCCCGCGCAGGGCATCAACGTGTTCTTCGGCGTCCCCGCGATCTACCAGTTCATGGCGCAGCATCCCGCCTTCGCAACGACCGACCTGACCCGGCTGATCGTCGGCGGTGTCGGCGGCGCGCCGATGCCGGTGCCGCTGCTGAAGGTCTGGGAGGCGCGCGGCGTCGCGCTCCAGCAGGGCTACGGCATGACCGAGACCTCGCCGGCCGTGCTGGTGCTCGACCGCGAGGATGCGGCGCGCAAGGCCGGCTCCGCCGGCAAGCCGGTGCTGCACACGGAGGTGCGGATCGTGCGGCCCGACGGCAGCGACGCCGATGTCGGCGAGCTTGGCGAGCTCTGGGTGAAGGGACCGAACATCACGCCCGGCTACTGGAACAGGCCGGAGGCGAACAAATCCTCCTTTACCGACGGCTGGCTGCACACGGGCGATGCGACGCGCGTCGACGAAGAAGGCTTCTACTACATCGTCGACCGCTGGAAGGACATGTACATTTCCGGCGGCGAGAACGTCTATCCGGCCGAGGTCGAGAACGTCCTGCACCAGCTTGGCGCCATCGCCGAAGCCGCCGTGATCGGCATTCCCGATTCGCAATGGGGTGAGGTGGGCCTTGCCATCGTCGCGGTCAAGCCGGGACAAAGGCTGACGGAGGCGGACGTCTTTGCGCACTGTGCCGCCAATCTCGCGCGCTTCAAATGCCCACGTCAGGTCCGCTTCGTCGACGCGCTGCCGCGCAACGCCACGGGCAAGATCCACAAGCCGACCTTGCGCAAGGAGTTTTCGGCGGCCTCCGAAGTCGACAGGAAAGTCGCCAACGCCTGATCGAAGCGCCCCTCGTGGGCGCTTTTTGTTTTGACGTGCCTGCTCCAACCAACAAGAAACCGAAGGAATTTCCATGAAGAACAAGAAACTCGCCCTGCTTGCCGCCGCAGCGGCCCTGACATTGCTTTCGGCTCAGGGCGCCCAGGCGCAGAAGAAATACGACACTGGCGCCAGCGATACCGAGATCAGGATCGGCAATGTCGAGGCCTATTCCGGTCCCGCCTCCGCCTACGGCGTGATCGGCAAGACCGAAGAGGCCTATTTCAAGATGATCAACGATCAGGGCGGCATCAACGGCCGCAAGATCAACTGGATCTCCTATGACGACGGCTATTCGCCGCCGAAGACCGTGGAGCAGGTCCGCAAGCTGATCGAGAGCGACGAAGTGTTCCTGGTGTTCAACGCGCTGGGCACGCCGACGCAGACGGCCGTGCAGAAGTATCACAACGCCAAGAAGATCCCGCAGCTCTTCCTCGCCACCGGCGCCAGCAAGTGGAACGACCCGCAAAATTTCCCGTGGACCATGGGCTTCCAGCCGAGCTACCGCGTCGAGGCGCGGATCTTCGCCAAGTACATCCTGAAGGAGAAGCCGGACGCGAAGGTCGCGATCTTCTATGCCAATGACGATTTCGGCAAGGACTACGTCGCCGGTATCAAGGATGTGTTCGGCGACAAGGCATCGAAGCTGATCGTGGCCGAAGAGAGCTACGAGACCTCGGAGCCATCGATCGACTCGCACATCGTCAAGCTCAAGGGCACCGGCGCGGATGTCTTCGTGAACATCTCGACCCCGAAATTCGCGGCGCAAGCCATCAAGAAGATCGCGGAGCTGGAATGGAAGCCGATGCACCTGATGACGGACGTTTCGGTGTCCATCGGCGCGGTGATGAAGCCCGCCGGCCTCGAAGCCTCCGAGGGCGTGCTGTCGGCCGGCTATCTGAAGGACGCGTCGGATCCGCAGTGGAAAGACGACGAGGGCATGAAGAAGTTCATGGCCTTCATCGACAAATACATGCCCGGCGCGAACATCTCGGACGCCAATCTGGTCTACGGCTATGCCGCGGCCCAGACGATGGTGCAGGTGCTGAAGCAGGCGGGCGACAATCTCACCCGCGAGAACGTGATGAAGCAGGCCGCCAGCCTGAAGGACTTCGCTCCCGATACGCTGATCCCGGGAATCAAGATCAACACCTCGCCGACCGACTTCGCACCGATCGAGCAGCTCAAGATGTGGCGGTTCAAGAACGGCCAGTGGGAACTGTTCGGCCCCATCATCAGCGCGGAGCCAAGCGGCTAGTTCTCGGCGAACCGTCCGTGCATGGGAGATGGCGGCCACGAGGCCGCCATCTCTTTATCCGCGGATCTCCAGGGTGAACCTATGCCGGCAAGAACAGCGCGAACGGCTCTTCCACCGTGCGACGCAGGTGTTTTCGGTACAGCTCATAGTTGGCGTCGTCGGGCGCAACCCGTCCCAAAGAGGGCTTGGGAACATTCCTGAGCGGCACATAGGCGATCGGCGCTGCGATCGGCGTCAGCTACGAGCCGGGGCCGGCGCGGAGCGTCGAGATGATGCCGTACATCTCGCCGGCGACCGTCGGCCGCGACACCGTGATCACGCGGTGCTGGCCGTGCTTGATGATGACGAGATAGATGAAGCCAGACTGATGCGGCACCGCGACCTCGCCGGTGTGCTCATAGGCGGCATCGGTCCGATCGCCCTCGCGGAAGACCAGCGACGAGACTTTCGGCTCCCATACGATCTCGGTGCGGTAGGCGAAGATCGCGTTCTTGTCGCCGAATGACGGCCGTAGCGTGATGTAGGCATCCTCGAGCCAGGTCACCGCGCGATGCGCATAGGAGCCGAGGCTGTCGGGCGCGACATCGTTTGCGGCCGGAGGCGTCACGACGATGGCGCTCTTGCGCAACGATACGCCCAGCGCCTGCTCCAGCCGGACCGTCGTCGCCAGCGTGAACGGCCGGCGCCCGCCGAGCACCTTCTCCAGCGTCGACAGGCTGAGCTTGGCCTGCTCCGCCAGCGCCTGCCGGGAGATCCGGCGTCTGGCGAGCTCCTCGCGAATGGTCTCCGCGATCTCGCGGCTCTGCTCGTCCGAAAGCTGCTTGTCGGCCTGCATCTGCATCGTCAACCCTGCCTTTGGAGCACCATTCTAGCAGGGCGGACAGACCAGCACAAAACCGCACATGGCCACCCGGCCGCGACCCGCCCGGGCCGGCCGCGGCGGAACATTGCCGATCATTCTGCTCGCGAAATCAGGCTCTCCCGGCGGATGCTGAAGGCCAGCAAACATCCTTCGGGAGCAAGCCAAATGAACACCTACGACACAGCCGACCACGACGAGCACCCCCTGCTGGGCCGGCTGATCAAGCTCGGATTGTTCCTTCTCGCGCAGGGCATCGCAGTGATGCTGGTCGCCTTCGTGGCCCTGCTGGTGAGCTTCGGGACGAGTTGGTCGGCAACGACCGAACAGGCCAGCCTGCTCCAGCCCGGCGATGCCAGGTCCGGCACCCTCCTCCTGAAGGAAGATGGCGCCTACACCGAAGCGATCCGTCTCGGCATCGATGTCGATATCACGGTATCAGGCCCGACGCTGCGCACACGCGTCACCCAGGCGTTCCGCAATCCGACCAAGGACTGGGTCGAGGCCACCTATGTCTACCCGCTCGCGACCAATGGCGCCGTCGATACGATGAAGATGGTGGTCGGCGACCGCGTCATCGTCGGCGACGTCAAGGAGCGGCAGCAGGCGCGCGTGATCTACGAACAGGCGCGCAGCGCCGGCCAGAAGGCTGCGCTCACCGAGCAGGAGCGGCCCAACATCTTCACCAACTCGGTTGCCAATATTGGTCCCGGCGAAACCGTGCTGGTGCAGATCGAATATCAGGAGCCGGTGCATCAATCTGGCAACGAATATTCGCTGCGCGTGCCGCTGGTGGTCGCCCCGCGCTACAATCCGGCGCCGATCGTGCAGAGTGTCGACTTCCGCAACGACGGCTCCGGCTGGGGCGCCACGTCCGATCCCGTGCCAGACCGCGACCGTATTTCCCCGACGGTGCTGGACCCCGCCAGGAATGCGCCCGTTAACCCGACCAGCATCACGGTGCGTCTGAAGGCCGGCTTTGCGGTCGGCGAGGTCAAGAGCCACCATCACAACGTCAAGACCGAGAGCCCGGACAACGCCACGCGCATCGTCACGCTCGCCGACGGCGCGGTGCCCGCCGACCGCGATTTCGAACTGACGTGGACGCCGGCGGCCCAGAAAGCACCGTCGGTCGGCCTGTTCCGCGAGCATGTCGGCGATGCCGATTATCTGCTCGCCTTCGTCACGCCGCCGAGCGCCGAGCAGGCGACGCAAAAGCCGCTGCCGCGCGAGGTCGTGTTCGTGATCGACAATTCCGGCTCGATGGGCGGCACCTCGATCGTCCAGGCCAAGGCGAGCCTGCTTTACGCACTCGGTCGCCTCCAGCCGGCCGACCGCTTCAACGTGATCCGTTTCGACGATACGATGGACGTGCTGTTTCCGGCCTCCGTGCCGGCGGATGCCGCGCATGTCGGCGAGGCGACCTCGTTCGTCAGCGCGTTGCAGGCACGTGGCGGCACCGAGATGGTGCCGGCGATGCGGGCTGCGCTGACCGACAAGCTCAGCGACACCGGCATGGTTCGTCAGGTCGTGTTCCTGACCGACGGCGCGATCGGCAACGAGCAGCAATTGTTCGAGACGATCACCGCGATGCGCGGCCGCTCTCGCGTGTTCATGGTCGGCATCGGGTCCGCGCCCAACACCCATCTGATGACGCGCGCTTCCGAGCTCGGCCGCGGCGCCTTCACCCATATCGGCTCCGTCGAGCAGGTCGAGGAGCGCATGCGCGGCTTGTTCGCGAAGCTGGAAAATCCCGCAGTGACCGGCCTCAGCGCAAAGTTCTCCGAAGCCACGGCCGACGTCACCCCGGCGATCATTCCCGACGTCTATCGCGACGAGCCCCTGGTGCTGGCGGCCAGGCTCGACAAACTCGCAGGCTCGCTCGAGATCAAGGGACGCGTCGGCGACCGTTCGTGGTCGGTGACGCTGCCGTTGCAAAATGCCGCCGAAGGCAAGGGCCTGTCAAAACTCTGGGCCAAGCGCAAGATCGGCGATGCCGAAGTGGCGCGCACGATGCGCGAGATGACGCCGGAAGAGGCCGACAAGGCGATCCTGGCACTGGCGCTCGACCATCAGATCGTCACGCGACTCACCAGCCTCGTCGCGGTCGACAAGACGCCGAGCCGTCCCGAAGGCGCACCGCTCAAGCTCAGCGAATTGCCGGTCAACCTGCCGGCCGGCTGGGATTTCGAGAAGATCTTCGGCGAGCGGCCGCAGCAGGCACCGACGCAGCAGCGCGAACGTCATGCCGATGCGCGCAACCAGCCGGCGACGAGGCGGCCGACACCCGCCGCACCCGATRCGATCCGCCTGCCCAAGACCGCCACCTCGGCCGAGCTGAAGATGATCGCAGGTCTGATCCTGATCGTGCTCGCCCTGATCCTGTTCGTGTTCAACCGGCGTCGGCCCTTGCTCACCGACGCCGCTTGAGAGAGGAGCCCCCCGAACTCCTCTGTTAGCGCGCGCGGCTGCCCGTCCCCTACCCAACGGCCGCGCGCGCCTTTTTCCTACTGTCATTGCGAGCGCAGCGAAGCAATCCAGACTGCCTCCGCGGAAAGAATCTGGATTGCTTCGCTTCGCTCGCAATGACGATCGTGGATAGAATGCCCCGCCTCATCTCTCCCCTGGTTCTCGCGCTGATCGGCCTCATCCTGTTCGGCGACGGTGCCTACATCCACGCCAAGGCCTGGCTCGCGCAGGTGCTGCTGGAGCGCGCATTCGACAGAAGCGTCGCGACGGGCCAGGCGGTCAAGCCATGGTCATGGGCCGACACATGGCCGGTCGCCCGGATCGAGGTGAAGCGGATCGGCGCCAGCGCCATCGTGCTGGAGAGCGCGAGCGGCCAGGCACTTGCTTTCGGACCCGGCCACATCCAGCAAACGGTCGATGCCGGCGAGCGCGGCGTTGCCGTATATGCCGCACATCGCGACACACATTTCCGGTTCCTGCGGAATGTTGCCATGGGTGACGTGATCGAGATCACCCGCCGCGACGGCAAGCATTTCCGCTATCGTGCGGATTCTTCGGCCGTGGTCCGTTTCGACGCGTCGGGCATCGATCCCGCGACGCAGGGTTTCGAGCTCGTGCTCACAACCTGCTGGCCGTTCGACGCCGTCACGTCCGGTCCCGAACGCTACATCTTGCACGCGATCTTGATCGGCGCCGACGAATAGGTTCCCTCATCCATCTCCATCCTGTGGGATGCCTTCCTGTCGACGCCATCGATCGAACAGCAATTGCTGGAACGCCATGTCGACGATCGCTGGCTGCCGCGCCGGCAAACCGTTCGCACTTTCGCCCAAAGTCCGGTGATGCTAGCCTTCCTGCATGAAGCCCTGCCCATTCCGTCTGGCGGCATTGCGCCCTTCGTGATTGCCTCGCCAGAACCCGCCATCGAACAGAACGACGCGCTGCAACAAGAATAAAAATTGAGGATTGCGCCATGGAAGCCCAGGTGTCTGCTGCATCCTTCTCTTCTCGCCCATGGTCTCCATCGCCCGACGCCAGCGACATCGTGAAGGGCATCCATGCCATGCTGCACCCGCACAACATCGTGCTGGTGGGCGCGACCGACAAGCCCGGCAATTATGCCGAGCGTATCTGGAACAACCTGGTCAAATACGGCTTCGAGGGCGGGCTCTATCCGGTCAACGCCAAACGCGAGACGATCTGGGGTGTGCCCTGCTACAAGGACTTTGCGAGCCTTCCGGAAAAACCCGATCATGTCCTGGTGCTGGTGCCTGCGCGCTTCGCCGTGCAGGTGATCCGCGATGCCGCCGCGGCCGGCGCACGCTCGGCCACCATCGTCACCTCCGGCTTCAGCGAGTTGCAGGATGATGAGAGCCAGAAGCTCGCAGCCGAACTGCAAGCGGCGGTGCGCGAGACGGGCCTCGCCGTCACCGGCCCGAATTGCCTCGGCAACTTGAGCGCCGGCGAAAAGCTCTTCACCAATATCGACGACCGTGTCGTCACCATGGAGCAGGGCGCGGTGGCGATCGCCGGGCAATCCGGCGCCATCGTCATGGCGATCCGCCAGGCACTGGAGGATCGTGGCGTCGGTGTCGGCTACATGGTGACGACCGGCAACGAGGCCGGGCTCGAGACGCCGGACCTGATGCGTTATTTCGCGGAGGATCCGAGCATCAAGGTGATCGTCGTCTACCTCGAGGGCGTGCGCAACACCAAGGCCTTTCGCGATGCCTGCAAGGCGGCGCGCGCAGCGAGCAAACCCGTGATCGCGCTCAAGCTCGGCGCATCCGAGGGCGGCCGCGCCGCGGCGATGGCGCACACCGGCGCACTCGCGGGCTCGATCGAGACGTTCGACGCCATCGCAACGCGTGAAGGTGTCATCCGGGTCGGCGGGCTCGACGAGTTGATCGAGACCACCGAATGCTTCGTCCACGCCGCAGTGCCCAAAGGCGCCCGGCTCGCCGCGGTCACGCTGTCCGGCGGCAAGCGCGGCATGCTGATCGACGCGTTCTACGCCGAGGGCTTGAACTTCGCGCCGCTCAGCCCGCATGTCAGCTCGGAGCTGGCGAAGATGCTCGGGCCCGGATCGATCGTCGGCAACCCGCTCGACGCCGGCTTTGCCGCGGTCGTCGATCCCTCCGTCTACATGAAGTCGATCAAGCTGATGATCGACGACCCCGATATCGACATCGTCATCGTCGATGCCGAGCTGCCGAAGGCGCCGCACGAGCTGCGCGAGCGCAACCTGCGCATCGTCGACGAGATGGCGAGCCGGGCCTCAAAGCCCGTGATCTACATCAGCGCGATGTCGATCGGCTTCACCGAGTTCACCAAGACCTTACGCAAATCGCTGCCGCATCTCGCGGTCATGCAGGGCATGGATCGCGCGGTGACCGCGATCAGGTCGCTGCTCGCCTATGCGAAGCTGCGCAAGGAAGTCCCCGACATCGTCTCGAGCTCGAAACCCGCCGCGCGTGCCGAGCTGGAAAAGGCGCTGACATCGGCAAGCGGCGCCGCGCTCGACGAAGTCGCCTCGAAGAAGCTCCTGAAGGCGTATGGCATCCCGATCTCGAAGGAAGCGATCGCACAGACGGCGGTGGAAGCCGTGAAGATCGCGAAACAGATCGGCTTCCCGGTCGTGGCAAAGGTCGTCAGCGCCGAGATCCTGCACAAGTCCGACATCGGCGGCGTGGTGCTGAACCTGAGCAATGCGGCCGAGGTGAGGAAGGCGTTCGTCGACATCACCGCGCGGGTGAAGAGGCTGAAGGGCAAGCCGAGGCTCGACGGCATCCTGATCGCGCAGCAGGTCAAGGCCGACCTCGAACTCGTGGTCGGTGCCTCGCTCGATGCCGAGATGGGTCCGGTCGTGCTGTTCGGCACCGGCGGCATCGACATCGAGCTGATGAAGGACGTCGCGCTCGCCGGCGCGCCGCTGGACGAGGCCGAGGCGCGGCTCCTGATCGGTCGCACCAAGGCCGGCATCAAGATGCGCGGCTATCGCGGCAAGCCGGCCTTGCACGAGGCCTCCGCGGTGAAGGCGCTGGTCGGCCTGTCCAACCTGATCGCGGATGCCGGCGACCGGATCGCCTCGATCGACATCAATCCGTTCCTGATCAACCCCAGGACGGGCGTCGCCGTTGATGCCCTGATCGTGCTGARCAATGCTGCGGCAAAGCGCGCGGCCGGGCATTGATGTCGCGTAGGGCGGATTAGCGCAGCGTAATCCGCCATTTTGCACGGTGAATGCGGAGAGCAGTGGCGGGTTACGCTTCGCTAACCCGCCCTACGTACGATTGCGGCCGGAGCAGCATCCGGGCTCCTTCCAACTTCCCCGCTTTGGCCCTAGACTCAGCCTTATGGCACGCGCGAGCAATCTGGTGATCGGAACGGCGACGCTGGCGGTGATCGCCGTGGCGTTCGGCGGCCTGCTCGGCGTGCAGAAATGGCGCACCATCCAGAGTCGCAGCCAGTTGCGCGTGGTGTTCGAAGGCGGTTCCGCCAGCGGCCTGCGCCGCGGCGGGCCGGTCAATTTCGACGGCGTGCCCGCCGGCCAGATCCTGTCGATCAAGCTGGACAATCCTCGCAAGGTCGTGGCGCTGGTGATGCTCGACAACACCGCGCCGATCCGCAAGGACACCGTCGCGGGCATCGAATTCCAGGGCCTGACCGGCGTCGCCGCGATCTCGCTGATCCGCAAGGACACCGTCGCGGGCATCGAATTCCAGGGCCTGACCGGCGTCGCCGCGATCTCGCT
>NZ_JBFUES010000062.1:0-15066 GCF_056403875.1 Bradyrhizobium sp. P2_E8 | reverse complement strand
GAGCACAACACCAACTTCGAGGCCAAGCTGAAGAAGCGCACGCAGACCTCGGGCTGCGCGCAGGGCACCGCCTTCGGCGATCTGCTGGAAGCGGTCGAGAGCGTCGCGCTGCCGAAGGCGGAGCTGCGCACCTCCTGGCTCTACCAGATGACGCAGACCATCAACACCATGCCCTCGCTGTATCTGGAGGCGGGTGCGATCCATGGCTGCGTGCTCTGCAAGGAGGGCGAGCCGCTGTGCTACACCGAGGACGTCGGCCGCCACAACGCCGTCGACAAGATCGCGGGCTGGATGTACCGCCACGGCGTCGATGCCGGTGACAAGATCCTCTACACCACGGGCCGTCTCACCTCGGAGATGGTGATCAAGACGGTGCGCATGGGCATTCCGATCCTGGTGTCGCGCTCCGGCTTCACCGCCTGGGGCGTCGATCTCGCAAGGCAAGTGGGCCTGACGCTGGTCGGCCGCACCCGCGGCAAGCGCTTCATCGCGCTCGCGGGCGAGGAACGCATCGTCTACGACCAGAACCTCACTTACGTCGAGGAAGAGTCGGCCAAGCACAAGCGCAAGGGTGAAGGTGGTGACGACTGAAATTCCGGCAACGCAAGGCGTGCTGCTCGCCGGCGGTCTCGCGCGACGCATGGGCGGCGGCGACAAGCCGATGCGCACCATAGGCGGACGCACCATCCTGGAGCGCGTGATCGCACGCCTTTCGCCCCAGTGCGGCGGGCTGATCCTCAATGCCAACGGCGATCCCGCGCGTTTCGCCGCGTTCGGTTTGCAGGTCGTCGCCGACGACGTGCCCGGCTTTCCCGGCCCGCTCGCCGGCATCCTCGCCGCGCTCGACTGGACCGCCGCGAACCGGCCGGAGATCGCATGGGTGCTCAGCGCCGCCGGCGACTGCCCATTCCTGCCGCGCGATCTCGTCGCGCGCCTGCATGAAACCCGTGAGCGGGAGAGCGCGCAGCTCGCGGTCGCTGCGTCAGGCGACCAGTCGCATCCGGTGATCGGGCTGTGGCGCGTTGCCTTGCGCGACGAACTGCGCCACGCCCTGGTCGTCGAGGACCTGCGCAAGATCGACCGCTGGACCGCACGCTATCCGCTCGCGACGGTGACGTGGYCGGCCGAGCCGCTCGATCCGTTCTTCAACGCCAACACGGTCGAGGACATCGCCGAAGCCGAGCGGCTCGCTGCGCTGGACGACGCGGCCTAGCCCCAGCGCGCGCAACACCTTCATGGCGTTGCAGCCGATCTGGATGCCGGCGCCAATGCGGGCGAATTGGGAGGCCTGCTCGTAGACCATCGCATCGATGCCGACGCGCCGCAGCGCCGCGGCGGTCGCAAGCCCGCCCATGCCGGCACCGACGATCGCAACCGAAAGCGGCCTTGCCATCGCGTCCCCCACCTGTCGCGCAGCTTGAAACGCCGCGTCGTCGTCTATCGTCTACGCGGGCCTGAAGCCCGCTTGCTCCAGTGCCGCACGCGCCTCGTTCGAGCCGAGGGCGTCGAGAAAGGCCTGCACCGCCGGACGCTGCTTGCGCGCCGTCACCAATGCGAAGTCATAATGCTCCTCCGCGAGCGGAACGAAACCGAGGCCGACCGCATCGGCGACCGGCGCAATGGTCATGCCCCAATCGGCGCGGTGCTGCGCGACGGCCGCGGCTACCGCGTTGTGCGAGCGCGGCTGGTTCCAATAACCTTCGGGGCGCGCACCGGCGAGCAGCCGGTCGATCAGGATACGCGTGCCGGCGCCCTGGTTGCGGTTGACCATGATGCAGGCGGGGTCCGTGAGCGCGGCTGCAACGGCGTCCTTTGCGCCGAGGCCCTCGAAGCGCTTGTCGCCCTTGCGGAACACGATGCCCTGCATCCGCCGCCAGCCCGGCACGAGCTCGAGCCCTTCGACCAGGTAAGGCGTGTTGTAGGTCTCGGTTCTGTCGTCGAACAGATGGATCGGCGCGAGATCGCACTCGCCCCGTTTCGCCGCCGCAARCCCGCCGAGGCTGCCGACCGCGATCGAGCGCACGGTGAGGCCCGCATGCGCGAGCTGCGCGGTGACGAGGTCGAGGCCGGTGCAATGACTGCCGACGACGACGAGATCGGGCACCCGCACATGCGGCGTGAACAGCGTCACCTCGGCCTCGGTCCCCGCGGGCATCTGGTCGGCGAGTGCGTCGATGCGCAAAAAGCCGTCGGCCTGCGCGAAGGACGTGATCGCACCGGAGCCCTTGCCGGAGGGATAGGCGATCATGCCGTCCCTGCCCTCGACCAGCGAGACCATGACGAATTCGGTGCGGCCGAGCTCCGAGACGATGCGCACCGGCACGGTCGCGCTGACCTTGGCATCGGAGCGCGGCGGCAGGCCAGCCATCCTGCGCAGCACCGGTACGATCATGTCGTGGAAGGTGAACATCGCCGAGGTCGGAAAGCCCGGCAGGATCACCACCGGCTTGCCGTCGCAGACCGCGAGGCACAGCGGCTTGCCGGGCTTGAGCGCAACGCCATGCGCGACGATGCCGGGCTGGCCGAGCCGGCTGATGATGCGATGGGACAGGTCGCCGGCGCCTTTCGACGTACCGCCGGACAGCACCAGCATGTCGGCCTCCGCCAGCGCGCGACGCATGGCGGATTCGAGCTTCGCTTCGTCGTCGGGAATGGCGCCAAGGAAGATTGCCTCGCCGCCATTCTCGTCGATCGCAGCCGCGACGATCGCGCCGTTGGTGTCGTAGATCTCGGCGGGCGCGAGCATCTCGCCGGGCTGGACCAGTTCGTCGCCGGTCGAGATCACCGCGACCCGCGGCTTGCGCGCCACGGCCACCTCGGCGATGCCGCAGGCCGCCAGCATGCCGATCTCGCGTGAGCCAATGGTCGTGCCGGCGCGCAGCAGCGCTTCGCCGCGCGCGATGTCGGAGCCCGCATAGGAGACGAACTGTCCGGGAGATGCGGCACGGCGGACATCGATCCCATCCGGTCCGGCCGGCTGGGTGTGCTCGACCATGACGACGGCGTCGGCGCCGCGCGGCAGCGGGCCGCCGGTGGCGATCGGCGTTGCGGTGCCCGTGGCGACTTGCATCCTCGGCGCGGTACCGCAATGGATGGTCTCGCCGTTCAACGCAAGACGAACAGGCGCACCTTCGCCGGCTGCGGCGAGGTCCGCCGAGCGGACGGCAAAGCCGTCGACATTGGAACGGTCGAACGGCGGGACGTCGATCGGTGCCGTGACGTCTTCGGCGAGCGCCGCGCCGAGCGTATCGGCAAGCTTGCGCGTTTCGCTCGGAATCGCGCGCGGAAACAGCGCCGCCTCGAAGCGTGCCATCGCCTCCTCGCGCGAAAGGATCTTCAGGAACTGCTCCTGTTCGAGCGCGCTACGGTCTTGCGATTGCGGGATCATCGTCATGCCGGAACCCATATCACTCCCGCATCAGATAGGCATCGACGGGTGCGCCCGCTGCAAATCCCTCGTGGCTGGCAGGAATGATCAGCCATGCATCCGCAACGGCAATGGCCTGGAACGGCCACTCCCCCACCGCAAGCGGCATCCAGGCATGATGTTCCCCGGCCAGCAGTGCGATTTCGGCAATGCCGACACTGGATGCGATTTTTCGCGCGAGCGGCAGGGTCACCTGTCGGCGGGGCCGGCGCGCCGACAAGCGATCGACGAGCGGAAGCACCAGCGCGAACCAGACTGCGAGCGCCTGGTCCGGCGAGCCGGGCAAAGCAACGACGGGAACTTTGCCAAGCCGCCCGATCGCGGCGGTGCGGCCGGGCTGAAGCGCCATGCCATGGGCGATCATGTCACCGCGCCGCGCCAGCGCCGTGACGGCGGCATCGCGGCGGCCGACGCCGCTGCCGCCGACAATCAGCAGCAGGTCGCAAGAGGAAGCATCGAGCATATCGGCGATCGATGCGTCATCGCGCGCGGCGGCCTCAAACGCCTTCACATCCAGTCCCGCGGCGCGCGCGATCCCGGCAATCATATGCGCCGTAGCCGTTGCGCCCGGTACATTGACGATGCGCAGCCGCGGACGCCGCACGCTCAGCCTGTCCACCGCCGCGACGCCGGCGAGCATCAGTGCGGCCGGACCGACCGGATATCCGTCTGCGCCGGCAAGCGTGCGAACGGCGATGTCGCTTCCGGCGCGGCGGACGCCCTGCCCCGGGACGCCCTCCGCCAGTGCCTGCGCAAGCGGACCAGATATCTCGACGGCGTCGGCATCGAGCACGCAGTCGCATCCGGCCGGCATCGCATCGCCGGCCTCGACCCAGGCCGGCGCCGTCGCCAGAGGCGATGGCGAATAGGCGGACGCGCCGACGAGATCATTGGCGCGCAACGCCCACCCGTCTGTGCCGGCAATGTCGTGCGGCGGATAAGCCCTCAGCAGCGGAGCGTCCGCCGCGATACAGCCGACCGCTTCAGTCAACGGCAACGCGACAGGTGCGATCGGTTCAACGTCTCGCAGCAACGCGGCAAGCGCGGTATCGAGCGGCGTCAGCGATGGCGGCAGGCGCTGGGTCATGCGCCATGATGGACCATGCATCGCTCCGTTTGGCAACCGCCGCGGATGCAGAWGTCAGCCGGCCGACTTGTCCGCATTCGGAAAGAACAGCTGCTGCCCGTCGACCCTGTAGCCGGCGATCGCCGCCTGCCCGTCCGGCGAGATCAGCCAGTCGATGAAGGTCTGCCCCAGCTCCTTCTTCACGCTCGGAAACTTCTCGGGGTTGACCAGCATCACGCCGTATTGGTTGAGCAGCCGCTTGTCGCCCTCGACGATGACGTCGAGATCGCCGCGCTCCCTGAAGGCGATCCAGCTGCCGCGGTCCGACAGCACGTAGGCATTTGCGACACGCGCAGCTTCGAGCGCCGCGCCCATGCCCTCCTTGGCCTCGCGATACCAGGCGCCCTTGGCAGCGGCGATATCGATGCCGGCGACGATCCAGAGCGCGAGCTCCGCGGCGTGCGTACCGGAGCGATCGCCGCGCGTCACAAACGGCGCGCCCTTGGCCTCGATCGCCTTCAGCGCGGTGGCGATGTCCTTGCCCTTCACGCCGGCAGGATCGCTCTTCGGTCCGATCAGCACGTAGTCGTTGTACATCACGTCAAAACGCTTCACGCCAAAACCGTCGGCGACGAACTTTTCCTCCTGCGGCCGTGYGTGCATCAGCACGACGTCGACTTCGCCCCTTCGCGCGCCGTCGAGCACTTCATCGGCACGCCGCGCGATCACCGTCACCTCGATGCCGGTTTTCTCACGGAAGATCGGCAGCAGATGATCGAGCAGGCCGGACTCCTGTGTCGCCGTGGTCGAGGCCAGCACGATCGCGCGGTCCTCCGCGAACGACGCCGCCACGCCCGCGGCGAGGCCGCAGAGAAGCGCGAGTGCAACGGACAGGCGGCGAAAGGCCATGAGCTGGTTCCCATTGGATACGGCCGCGATCATGAGGATCGATTGCGCCGCACTCGTGACGCATTTGCCCTCGCGCGCTTCCGTTCGGGATATTTCGGCAATACACCGAGCGGCGCCGATTGCGCGCGCGACAGCCACAAGGTCCGCTCCACGCGAGCGCTTCAGGATCGTTCACCAAAGCGGAAGAGGCGACTGCGGATGTGTTGCAAAGCAACGAGATGATCGGGCATGGTTCCCTCGGACGAAAATGAACTGCAGAATTCCACCTGCGACGAAAGTCCAAAAAGAAGCAAGAATTTGCATAGGAATGCAGGATGGAATTCCTGACGACCAGTGAAGCCGCCGACTATCTCCGACTTGGCGAACGCAAGCTCTACGAACTCGTCACCACCGGCGCGATCCCCTGCAGCAAGGTGACCGGGAAGTGGCTCTTCCCGCGGCACGAGCTCGATCTCTGGGTGCTGTCCGGGCTGGCGCGCCCTGCGGGCATGCTGGCCACGGACCCGCCACCCGTCATGGGCGGCAGCCAGGACGAATTGCTGGATTGGAGCCTGCGCGAATCCGGCTCCGGCCTGGGATCGATGAGCGAGGGAAGCGCGCGCGGGCTCGAGCGCCTCCAGCGCGACGAGGTGACGGCTGTCGCCGTGCACTTCCACAGCCTGGATGCCGCCGGCAATCTTGCCTCCGACGCCAATCTGACGGCGCTGCGGGACGCGCCGGGCCTGCATGACGCGCTGCTGGTCGCATTCGCGCGCCGCGAGCAGGGTCTCGTGCTGCCGCCGGGCAATCCGAAGCGATTGCGCGGTCTCGCCGACGTGCTCGCGCTCGGCGCCAGGATGGCCATGCGACAACAGGGCACAGGCGCGCAGATGCTGCTCGACGTGCTGCTTAAGCGCGCGGACGCCACCACGCGCGACTTGCGCCGGCTGGAGACGCCGGCCCTGACCGGGCCGGATCTCGCCGAAATGGTCCGCGCCGGCCAGGCCGATTGCGGCGTGGCGACACGCGCGGCGGCGCGCTCGGCCGGCCTCGATTTCGTGCCGCTGGTCTGGGAGAATTTCGACCTCGCGATGCGGCAGCGCAGCTATTTCCGCCCCACCATGCAGGCCCTGATCCGGTTCCTGAGCGAACGGCGGCTGCGCCAGCGCGCCGAGGAGCTGACCGGCTACGACCCCTCGCCGGCGGGGCAGATCCGCTTCGCGGCCTGACATTGACGCCCGCCCCCAAATAGTTGCAAAAGAAACCAATTCAGCCGGGCATACCCGGGCAACACCGGCCAACGAGCCGGATCAGGGGAGGACAAGCGTGAATCCAGCAAGATTTCGACTGCCGGTCGCGGCCGTCCTGGCGGCGACGTTGCTGCCGGGTGCCGCGTCGGCGCAGGTTTCCGACAACGTCGTCAAGATCGGCGTGCTCACCGACATGAACGGTCCCGCCTCCGCGCCGACCGGCCAGGGCTCGGTGACGGCGGCGCAGATGGCGATCGACGATTTCGGCGGCACCGTGCTCGGCAAGCCGATCAGCATCGTGATCGGCGACCACCAGCTCAAGGCCGACATCGGCGGCGGCATCGCGCGGCGCTGGTACGATGTCGACCAGGTCGATCTGATCGTCGACGTGCCGGTCTCCGCCGTCGGGCTCGCGGTGCAGAACGTCGCCAACGAGAAGAAGCGGCTGTTCATCACCCACTCCACCGGCACCGCCGATTTCCACGGCAAGTTCTGCTCGCCCTACGCGATCCAGTGGGTGTTCGACACCCGCGCGCTCGCGGTCGGCACCGCGGATGCGGTGGTCAAGCGCGGCGGCGACAGCTGGTTCTTCATCACCGACGACTACGCCTTCGGCCATTCGCTGGAGCGCGACGCCTCCAGCGTCGTCACCGCCAATGGCGGCAAGGTGCTCGGCTCGGTGAAGCCGCCGCTGGCAACGCCCGATCTCTCATCCTTCGTGCTGCAGGCGCAGGCCTCCAAGGCCAAGATCATCGGCATTGCGGCAGGTCCCCCGAACAACATGAACGAGATCAAGACCGGCTCGGAGTTCGGCGTGTTCAAGGGCGGCCAGCAGATGGCGTCGCTGCTGGCGCTGATCACCGACATTCACGGCCTCGGCCTGCAGGCCGCGCAGGGCCTGCTGCTGACCACCTCGTTCTACTGGGACATGGACGACAAGACGCGCGAATGGTCGAAGCGCTATTTCGCCAAGATGAACAAGATGCCGTCGATGTGGCAGGCCGGCGTCTATTCGAGCGTGATGCACTATCTCAACGCCATCAAGGAAACCGGCACCGACGATCCGCTGAAGGTCGCGGCGAAGATGCGGGAGAAACCGATCGAGGATTTCTTCGCCCGCAACGGCAAGCTGCGCGAGGACAATCTGATGGTGCACGACCTCTGGCTGGTGCAGGTGAAGACGCCTGAGGAAAGCAAATATCCGTGGGACTATTACAAGATCCTCACGACCATCTCGGGCGACAAGGCGTTCGGGCCGCCGGACCCGGCGTGTGCGATGGTGAAGAAGTGACGATCGCTTAAAGCGATCGTCATTCCGGGATGGTCCGAAGGACCAGACCCGGAATCTCGAGATTCCGGGTTCGCGCTTTGCGCGCCCCGGAATGACTTAGGGAGCGACCGTCACTTCACCACGCCGATCTCGCGAAAGTACTTCATCACGCCCGGATGAATCAGCTCCGGCTTCGGTGCCGCCGCGACGGTGTTCGCCGCCGTCGTCTCGCAGGCCTGCGCGAGCTTCTTGCAGAACACCGCCTCCGCACCGTGCAGCATCTTTGCCAGCCGGTAGGCGACATCATCGGGCAGGTCTTCGCGCGTGAGCACAAAGCTCCACGAGCCGAGCGAGGCAATCGGCTCCGTCTGCTTCGGGTAGGAGCCCGCCGGCACGGTCAGCGGCTTCAGGAAAGCATGCTTGGCGCGAATGCGCGTGATCTCTTCCGCGCTCGGGGCGATGAAGCGCGCGCCCGACGCGCTCGATGCGACCGCGGCAAAGCCGGGCCAGCCGATGCCGGCGCCCCACAGCGCGGCGACGCGTCCGTCCTCGACCATCGCGGGACCATCGCCGGCGCGGTCGAGATAAACGGCCTTGAAGTCCTCGTCTTGCCTCATCCCGAGGCCATCGAGCACGTAGCGCGCCAGGATCGGCAGGCCCGAGCCCTTGGCGCCGAACGCAACGGGCTGGCCAACGAGATCGGCAATCGTCTTGTACGGACTGTCCGCGCGCACCACGAACATGCCAGGATTGGAATAGATCGCGGTGAGTATCTTCAGCGACACCTTCGCGCGGCCGATGCCGGCAAAGGCCTCGTAGGCCGGCTCGCCCGCGACCAAAGCGAGATCGAGCTCGCCCTTCTCCAGCAGCGGAATGTTCTCGTTGCTGCCCTTGGTGTTGCGGGGTGCGATGGTGATTTGCGGATCGGCCGCATTCATCACCTCCGCAAAGGCGTTGCCATAGAGCGGGAAGCCGCCGCCGGGCGTCGCGGTGCCCAGGCTGAGTGTTGTGGTCGAAATGGGCGTGCCTCCGGTTTGAGCAGCGGCGGGGCTCAAGAGCAGCACTGCCGCGAGAAGGATGATTGCGAATCTCATGGTCGTTCCCGGCGGACCTGCGTCAACACCGACTTGCGACGATGTAGGCAGCGGTCCGATTTTGTGAAAGCATGCAGCACAACGACAATAATGCAACGGGAGGCGTCATGTTGCGAATTTTACGTAACAGTGTTTTCGGGCTCGCAGTTCTCATAGGTCTTTTCAGCGCGACACCTCCCGCCTCCGCCGCCTATCCCGACCGCCCCGTGCACTGGATGATCGGCTTCGCCGCCGGCGGCCCGGTCGACATCGTGGCGCGGATCATGGCGCAGTGGCTGTCGGACCGTCTCGGCCAGCAATTCATCGTCGAGAACCGCGCCGGCTCCGGCGGCAACATCGCGGCCGCCGCCGCGATCAACGCGCCGGCCGACGGCTACACGCTGCTGTTCGTCGCGCCCAACAACGCGATCTCGACCTCGCTCTACAAGAAGCTGCCTTACGACTTCCTGCGCGACACCGTGCCGGTCGCGAGCATCATGCAGCTCACCAACATGCTGGTCGTCTCCAACGCGATGCCGGTGAAGACGGTTCAGGAGTTCATCGACTATTGCAAGGCCAACCCCGGCAAGATCTCGTTTGCCTCGTCCGGCAACGGCACCTCGGTGCACATGTCGGCGGAGCTGTTCAAGGTGATGACCAAGTGCGACATGGTGCACGTGCCCTATCGCGGCTCGGCGATCGCCTTCCCCGACATCATCTCCAACAAGGTGCAGCTGATCTTCGACAACCTGCCGTCCGCGCTGGAGCAGGCGAAGGGCGGCAACGTCCGTGCGCTCGGCGTGACCTCGCCGCAGCGCTGGCCTGGTGTGCCCGACGTGCCCGCCATCGCCGAGATCGTGCCGGGATTCGAATCGGTCGGCTTCTACGGCATCTCCGCGCCGAAGGGCACGCCGGGCGAGGTGGTCGAGATCCTCAACAAGGCCGTCGGCGAAGCGCTGAAGGACCCGAAGCTGGTCGCCCGCCTCGCCGAGACCGGCGGCATCCCCAAGCCGATGACGCCGGCCGAGTTCGGCAAGCTGGTCGCGGACGAGACCGAGAAGTGGCGCAAGGTTGTGGAGTTCGCCGGGGTTTCGGTGGACTAGGCAGCGGCCCCGCGAGGGGCCGTCGCTCGCCGGCAGGACGTTTGAGGGGGCCGACCGGCCCTCTCGCAACAAAAACTGCGAAAACAACCCCATGCACAGTAGAAGACGTGAGCAATCACAGCGGGTTAGGGAAGCGAAAAGACAGGCATCGGCTGGATGATCGCGGGGGCCATTTGACTCGTCGGGCAAGACAGTGGCAGAATACGATTATTCCGAATCCAGCAAACAGCCGATGCGCAACGCTTTCCACGCAGCCCCGGCGTTCCGCCTCGATCAGGGCCCTTTGCTTGACGCGTTTTCCCCGACGCGGGCCGGCGGCCGCTTCGCTTGAAAACGCTTGAGGATTGCACCCTCGCCTCCAGCCTTGTAAACGAACCGCGCACCGTTGCCGGCCGCTGCCAATGCGGCCGTCTCGCGGCGGGGCCTGTAGCTCAATGGTTAGAGCCGGCCGCTCATAACGGTCTGGTTGCAGGTTCGAGTCCTGCCGGGCCCACCACTGCAAGATCAAACACTTACCGAACTGCGTGCCGCTTCGCCGGTGATTTTCCCCACTGATATTCCACGACGAAGTCGAACGATCGTCGTCGACCGCGGACGAATTCGCGCAAAATGACGATCATATAGTTGGCCGTCTGAGACGGCGTGCTCGTACGTCATTCAACAGGAAAGTCGGCTGCTACGATGTCTGCTTCTGCGCGACAATCGGACATTGGCTGGCGACGTTCGCAGGTCCGAGATGGGCCAACAGGGGAAACAGCGCGGCTTGGCCGTTCACTGAACAAGCACTCATCATGGCGTCCGGCGCGGCCGAGCCTGGAATGCCTTCAGCGAAAAGATTAGCAGAAAAGCCGCCGCCGGTTTGGAACGGCGACGGCTTCTTGTTTACGCGCTCAGACGGCCGCGACTACCCGCCGCGTCGCATGAAGGAAGCGGTTAGCGGGCGCTGAGACGCCATCAATTGGATGACGCTCCTGTTTGCGCAATTCACCTACTAGACGTTCGAGGTAGGGCGGCAGAGGCGAGGTTTCGAGAGATAAGTTCTGTTGCAATCTGTCACCCACCTCGTCACAGATCGACCGGGCAGTCCCATGGTCGATGTGGTCCGATATTCGATTGGTCGGTTCCATATCGCGACCTTTCGATTGGGCCCCACGATTAGCTTAAGCTACGGGGATGCGAAAATGTTTCGCGCGCTTTCGAAGAAAGCTGATGGTTCCATTTAATGGAACGAAGACACTGTGCGCCGACCTATTGCCATCGTTAGCGCTCATACCAGCAACCCGCCGAGTTAGTGAAACTCTGGGGGCGAACGCTTGGAAGAAGTCCGATGACGTTGAGAGKAGTGCCAGCCTTCACGATAATCGTGCTGCTCGGGCTCGGAGTTCAGGCCAAGGCGCAGGCGCCGTGCGCCGAACTGTTGCGATTGCGTAACGCTACTAGTGAGGCTTGGAAGCATGCGATGAGTGCAGCGGCATCGCAGCGTTGCGGAGCCTTGGCCCAAGCCTCTGTGGCCACGGAGGCGACGCTCAACTACGCGGACAATAACCGCCATTCATGCAACATCTCTGATCGATTGCTGAACGAGGTGGATCGTCGGCAAGCGGTGCAGGCTCGCGACAACGTCTGCGCTGGACGTCCTCTTCGATCATATCCGCCGGACATCATCCAACGCTAACATCCTGTAAATGAAAGAGCCACCAAGCGGCTCCCGGTCTCGATCCGCATCGAGAGCCGCAGTCTTCGCGGCCGCCATTCCAGGCTGGCACGAGATCACTGGCGGCACGCGAGAGCGCAAGCAACTTGCCAAGACGCGCAGCCGCCAGGTCTTTAATACCGCGTCTGTGGGCGCACGAAGCATTGGATAGTGTAAGCCATCAGATAAACGTATGCTTGGCCTGAAGGCGAATGCTCTTCTACGATTTTCTCTGGTGGCACTTTCACCCACTTGTATTCACTCGGTGTGCCGTCGGATTTATGCGCATCAATCCACACGTACCACTCAGGCTCCGGATACTTAGCGCCTTCGGGCACGACCATCTTGTATTCGACGCTTACGGCATCCTTCTCCGTGCAGCATGATTTGGACTTCTCATCGCGACGCTCATTAGCACGGTTGTCCGGTCGCTGAAGGTTGTCGAGAAACTTCCGGTCGATCTCCGGTACGGCATCCGTGTGTTCATGAGCAAAAGCCAAAGGCAAAAGTAGCAAATGAAACAACAAGGCAAATATGGCTCTCATGATGAGCCTCCGTGAGCAGACGCGGCAGCCAATGCCGGGTCCGCGAATCGAGGTGTTCCCTGCACAATCATTCCCGCACCCGCCGCCGCATTGCGGATGCCTACGAAGAGACCGGCAAAAGAAGATTTTCGGTTTAAGTGAGTGTGATGCCTGCCGACGGCATTCCCCGCCGCCATTCGCCTTGAACGGAGCGTCGGCGCGCCCGTCTCGAAAGGCAGCTTAAAAAAAGGCAGCTTAAAAGAAGGCTACAGGATGATCCTGCGCTCGACCAAAGGACCTTCATATTGGTCAGAATGTCGCACAGATGATCCGGTCAAAACCAATGGCTCCGATGTCCGGTTGGGGTCACAAGCTGCCCTTGGCGGCCCCACAACGGCGTTCCGCTCAGCCCTCGGAAGCGGACCGTGCGAGGCCAAGGGGGGAAGTCAGCCACGGGCTAGTGCCGGGCATCACAAGACTAAGAAACGTTTCTCCGCCTGATCGCGTCCCACATGTCGCGAAGGTCGTCTTCGACAACCCGCGTGATGTCTCTTTCCATTGACGCTCTGTAGGATGATTCGGCCATCATCCAGCGCCATCGTTCGACATCCCTGCCTAACTCCGGGTCGGTCGCGTAAAAGGCTTCGGCTTCCGGTCCGCCTGAACGAAAGTCACGGAGGTCCCGTCCCAGCGCCATCCAGCGATCAGGATCGTACTGGTCACGAAGATCATCTGTCATCACGAAGGCTCCCGCGTGATATCATAAGTATGCGTGAAAAGATGTCCGCTTCGGGTCAAAATGCGAAGAACTCAACCTGAGCAAATTTGGTCTGCCATGCCTCGGTGAGCGGACCTCGGTGAGGTGCGCCGCCACTTCGGTGATGGGCCACTTCCAGACATTGCCGATGGGGATGTAGGATCATCGTCCACCCCGGAGAACAGCAAGTGGCCCGAATAGAAACCTTCGTATGGATCGTAACGACTTTCATAGTCATTATGGCCGCCACTCCACTAAGGGCTTTGGCAACACCAGAAGCGTCTGCATGCGGGTACCTCGCTGGTCTAATCGATAAGGCACCGCCAGGGCCGTTGTTCTTGCCCAGCTATCCGACCGTGGAATCGGGGCCTCTCCATGGCGCCGCATACCTTTATGACAATGCGGTGGCCGCCATCGCATTAGTCGGTTGCGGCGAGCGAGACAAAGCATCTCGGATCGGCGCGGCGATTCTTTCGGCAATCGATAACGACCGGACCTGGCATGATGGACGGCTCCGGAACGCTTACGCCGCGGGTGTGGTGGCGAGTGGCTCCGCCAAACTTCCGGGTTGGTGGGACAATACTCAGAACAAGTGGTTAGAAGATCGATATCAGGTCGGCAGCGATAATGGCAACGTTGCATGGGCAATGTTGGCTTTGCTGTCGATTGACGATGTGAGCGCCAGCTCTCGGTTCCGCGATGGTGCGGCACGGCTTGGCACTTGGGTCGCGCAATGGGCCGACACGCGCGGTACTGGCGGTTTCACGGGCGGTACCTTTGGGCACGAACCGACGCCCGACGTACGGACATGGAAATCGACTGAACACAACACTGACCTCGCCGCCGCGTTTGGCCTTCTTGCAACCCGCACAGGCGATTCGCGCTGGCGTGACATGGCAACGGCTGCTGAGCACTTCGTAGATACGATGTGGGATCCGGCATGCGCCTGTTTCGCCGCAGGCACCGCGGAAGACGGCGTCACGCGCAATCCGATTTTGGCCCTTGATGCTCAAATCTGGCCCTTAACGGCGCTCCCCGGAGCGGCCAAGAAATTTGCATCGGCAATTACGACCRCCGAACAGCGGATGAGTGTCGACAAGGGCTTTTCTTACGGTGAAGACCGAGATGGTGTGTGGACCGAAGGGACGGGCCAAATGGCTCTCTTGCTGAAATTGCTCGGCAGGACTGGAGAGGCAAAATCGTTGGTCGCTGTAATCGAATCCCAGAGGTCGCCGGATGGCGGGTTCTATGCCACAAGCGTCCGAGGGCTACCGACCGGGTTCATGTTGGATACCGATCCGGCCAAGCCACGACTCTATTTCCGATTGCCACATCTTGGCGCAGCTTCGTGGGCTGCTCTCGCAGAACGGGGGTTCAATCCCTTTACGGCGACAAAAAGACTTCCGTAGTTAAGGCCGCAGTGGCGCACGTCTCAGCCCTTCAGGTCCATCCAAGTTAAGTGCTTTGTCGATTTCGATAGGTCCCAATTGGGTCAATCGCGTCGTTTCTGTCGACGGCGCATGACTTCCGGTCTCCACGCGAAAGCCGACAAGATCAATGGGGCCGCAGCCGCAAGGAAAAAAATACGCCCACCAGAAATCCCACAGAAACCCGTGAACAAACGCGCACGAACGCGCGCAAGAATGCACGAGCTTTGTTGAAAATACTCAGATATTCCGGATATTCGCTGCGCTCATAACGGTCTGGTTGCAGGTTCGAGTCCTGCCGGGCCCACCAGCCGATCAATCACTTATCGGACTTCCTTTCGCTGACCGCTGGGCAAGCGCACCAGAAATGCCTCACCCTCATTGCTCATTGCGGTTCTCTCAGCGGTCCGCAACGACCGTACCACGCTCCCGAAAGGAGAGCTGCCGGATCACTGTGAATTTCGATCCTTGCTTGCTCCCCTCAACCGCGTCGCAGTTGATGGCGATTTCGCCCACTCTGCCATCTGGACACAGGTGAGAAGATCGACATRGCTCTGGCTTCCGCCGGCTGTGGCTTCACCCTCGCAG